>JANXTD010000244.1 GCA_025352585.1 Fimbriiglobus sp. | reverse complement strand
GGATCGCAAGCTCCTCGACTTCGGCATCGGCGAAAACGACGACATGGCCCCGGCCCAAATACGCGACGCGTTGAAGTCCGAGGTCGATAACGTCGAGAACCGCGGCTACGCCGATAACGGGATCGCCGAGTACAAGGAAGCCGCCGCGGAGTTCATGGCCCGCGAGTTCGGCGTGACCCTCGATCCGGTGACGGAGGTCTGTCACTGCATCGGCTCGAAGCCGGCCTACGCCATGCTGCCGGCCTGCTTCATCGACCCCGGCGACGTGACGCTGATGACCGTCCCCGGCTACCCCGTCGCCGCGACGCACACCCGCTACTACGGCGGCGAGGTCCACCGGCTGCCGCTGCTGCCGGAGAACGGCTTCTTCCCCGACCTCGACGGCGTCCCCGCGGACGTCAAGAAGCGGGCGAAGCTGCTGGTCCTGAACTACCCCAACAGCCCGACGGGGGCGGTCGCCACGCGCGAGTTCTACCAGAAGGCGATCGACTTCGCCCACGCCAACCGCGTCGTGGTCGTCGTGGACGCGGCCCACATCCTGCTGAGTTACGACGCCCCGCCGCTGAGCTTCCTCGAAATCGACGGGGCCAAGGAGGTCGGCGTCGAGGTCCACTCGATGTCGAAGGGCTTCAACATGATCGGCTGGCGCATGGGCTTCGTCGCAGGGCACCCGACGATCGTCCAGGCCTACGCCGACGTCAAGGACAACTCCGACTCGGGCCAGTTCATGGCCGTGCAAGTCGCCGCCGCGCACGCCCTGGGCGACCCGTCGATCCCCGCGGCGATCCGCGCGAAGTACCAGCGCCGGCTGCGAAAGCTCGTAGCCGCGCTCAACGCCGTCGGCTTCACGGCGACGATGCCGGGCGGCACCTACTTCCTCTACGTGAAGTCGCCGACCGGCGCGGGCGACTTGCACTTCGCCAACGGCGAGGAGGCGTCGCAGTACCTGATCCGCGACCAGTCGGTCTGCTGCGTGCCGTGGGACGACGCCGGCAACTACCTGCGCTTCAGCGTCACGTACACCGCGGCGACCGAGGCCGACGAGGACGAACTGATGCGCGAGACCGTCAGCCGCCTGCGGGCGATGGCGCTGCGGTTCAACGCTTGACGCGGCCGGGGAGTCGCCGTCAGCGCTGGAAGCGGCTGACGCGCGTCGCGCCGTCGTGCAGCTCGAAGCGGTAGCCGTCGGCGAAGGCGTCGGCGAACTCCTCCTGGTGGCTCACCAGCAGAATGCAGTGCAGGTGGCCGCGCAGGTTCTGCAACTCCTGGATCATCACCTGCCGGCCCTGGCGATCGAGGCAGCCGAAGCCCTCGTCGATAATCACGCTCTCGATCGGCCGGTGCTGCCGGCTCGCGTATTGGCCGATGCCGAGTGCTAAGCAGACGGCGACGCGGAACTTCTGGCTGCCGCTCAGGAAGGCGACGTTGATCGGCGAGCCGCCGGTGACGCGGTTGAACGCCTCCAATTCGAGGGCTTTTTCGGTGCCGCTCTCCTCGTGGGCGACGAGTTGAAGGGAAAGCTGCCCGCCGCTGAGTCGGTCGAGCACGCCGTTGGCGAACTCGACGATTTGCCGCTCCGCCTGGCGCACCAGGAAGCGTTGGAGTCGGTCGCGGCCCAGCAGTTCGGCGACGGTCTTGTAGCGCGCGAACTTGGCGTCGAGGGCGCGGTACTCGGTGCCGAGTGCGGCGTGCTGGGTGCGGTAGTCGTCGAGCTTGCCGCGGTGCTGCAAGGCCGCGAAGTGGGCGTCCTCCTTGACCGCCAGCGCGGCCTTGGCCTCGACGACGAGCGCGTGGACCTCGTCGGGCGACCGCCGCGCCGCAGGCTCGAACGCCGCGACTTCCGCCTCCTGCGTGCGCAGGGCGTCGCGGAGGTTCTCCAGCCCGGCGCGGGCCACGGCTAGGCCGCGGAACTGCTTGTCGATGTCGGCCGCCGCCAGCTTCTCGACTTCGGCCTTCCACCCCGCGTCGGCCCCCATGCCGGCCGCGTTGACCTTCACCCGCCACGCCTCGGGCAGTTCGCGCATCGCCCGCTCGACGTTGGCGTTGGCGTTCTCGCGCACCGTCTCTTCGTTCATGAGCCGGCCGGTCAGGTCCGTTAAGGTGTGCGTGAAGTTGAACGAGTCGGCCCCGAGTTTATCCACGAGCGTGTCCTGGGCGGCGACGTTGGCCTTGCCCGCCTTGATACTGTTGACCAACGTTTTTTCTAAGGCCGACAAGCGCTGGTGGTCTTCGCGCACCTTCACGGGGTCCACGCCGGCCAACCCTTGCTTCGACTTCGCCACACTCGCCCCCGCCGACTCGACGCGGGTCCGCAGGGTGCCGACGGCAGTCAGCGTCTCCCGCGCCGCCGCCAACGCCTTCTTCGCGGCCGGGAACTTGGCCGCGTCTTGGCGCAAGCCGACGAGTTCGTCGCGCTCCGGGTAGCGCGTCGCCGACCAGTCGGCCGGGGCGACCTCGGCGACCCGCGACTGGTAGTCGTCCGGCAGTTCGGCGTAGCGCAACGCCAGCGACCCGGACAGCCGCTTGGTCGCCTCGCGGGCCTGCTTGACCTCGCCACTCAACGTCGCGTAACGCTCCCGCAATTCGGCGAGCTTGGCCTGCCCCGCTTGCTCGCGCGCCGCCAACTCGGCCTCGGCCCGCGTCGCCTCGGTGAGCTGCTGCCGGGCGGCGGCGTGGTCGCGCTGCGCCGCCGCGACCTCGGCCCGCCGCTTGGCCTGCTCGGCGGCGAAGTGCTTGGGCGTGAGCGGCTGCCCGCAGGCCCGGCAGTCCTTCGCGCCGGACAGGCTGTCGAACTCCGCCGCCGCCGCTTTCGCCTGCGTTTCCAGCGACTTCGCGACGCCGACGCGCTGCTCCGCCTCGGCGCGCGCCTGCCGCGCCGCGGCCAACTCGGCCGCCAGATTCGTCGCCGCCGCCTTGGCTCCTTCGCCGCACTTCTTGAGATCGACGAGCGCCGCCGCGTCCCGCTGTTCCGCCGCCGCCGCCTTCGCCAACTCGAACCGCTCCGTCGAGACGCGCTCCAGGATCGGCAGCGCCCCGGCGAGTTCGGTCAGCCGCTCGACCTCGGCTTGGGCCGTCGCAAGGGCCGCCTCCGATTCGGCCGGCTGGCGCGCCAACTCCGACTCGTGCCGGGCCAACTCCGCTTGCTGGTGCTCGACTTGCCGCACCCGCTCGATCGTGCCGGTCAGTTCGCGCAGCTTGGTGTTGGCGGTGGCGTACTTCTCCTCGTCTCGGGCCAGTTGCCGGCCCAAATCGCCGCGCGCCGCCTTGGCCGACTCGTGCGCCGCGTCCGTCTCCCGCTTGGCCTGCTCGTTCTCGGCCTTTTGCTTGAGGAACCGGTCCGTCTTCTGCATCGACTCGCGCGAATTCGCCCGCATCGTCAGCACGATGCCGACCGCCGGCAACACCGCCCGCAACTCCGTGTAGCGCTGGTGGGCCGCCTCGATCTTGACTGCGTCCGACAGCAAGCCTTCGCTCGTCTCCAATTTCGTCAACGCGACCGTGTACCGATTCTGGGCATCGACCCAGCGACGGCATTGCACTTCGAGGGCTAACAGCTTCTCGATTTCGTGTTGACAGACCTTGCGGTCGTCTTCGCGGCCGTCAATCTCCAAAACGGCGGCGTGGTACTCCATGTCCGACACGTCCGGCACGGCGCTCGCGCGGTGCGACACCGCCTCGAGCCGGTTCTTGTACTCGAGCTTGTAGTCGTTGGCCTTCGCGTGCAGCCGCTGGTAGCGCTCCAGGTCCACGATGCTAGCCAGCACCTCGGCGCGGTCGCTGGCCTTGGCGTCGAGCAACCGCTCGGCCTTGCCCTGCAACAGCAAGACACTCGACGTGAACGTCTCGTAGTTGAGGCCGATCTTGTCGGCGACCCAGCGGTCGAAATCGACCTTCTTGGTGGTGTCCGCGACGGCGTTCCACTCGCCGGGGGCCGCCTCCTCGAAGACCTGCTGCGTGCCGCTGCCGGCCCCCTTGCTCGTCCGCCGGATGGTCCGCTTGACGCGGTAGACCCGGCCGTCGGCGCGGAAGTCGAACTCGACGTTGGCGACCTGCGACTCCTTGTTGATCAACTCAACGGCGTTCGACGAGCCGCCGCGGTGGCTGCCGAACAGCGCGTAGGTCAGCGCGTCGAACACCGACGACTTGCCGCTGCCGTTGGTCCCGGCGAGCATCCAGAGGCTCGCACTGCCGAAGTCGATCTCCTGCTCGCCCTTGTAAGACAGGAACCCGGCCATCTTGACGCAGAGGGGGATCATATCAGTCACATCTCTTAGAACCGGGTATCGGGTATCGAGTGTGGGGTATGGTCAGACCAATACCTGCTGCACTCCATTGACGATGTCTGATGCACTACGCCTGTCTTGGATTGACCACACCCGATACCCGACACCCCACACCCGATTGACTCTGACCATACCCGACACCCGATACCCGATCAGCCCGATTCACACTCGTCGATGATCTGGCCCAACAGTGTTAACAGTTCCTGCTTCTCGGTCTCGTCGTGGTTCTGCAACTCGGTGTCGGCGTAGCCTCGGACGATCTCGCGCAAACTTTTGCTGCGGTCGGCCTCGCCGAGGGTCAGCGTCTCGCCCAGGGTGTTCGTCTGGACCCAGTCGCGGGCGTACCAGCGGGGGTAGACTTGCTCGGCCTCGTGCAAGATTTCTTCGAGGTTGTGCTCGCCGGGCGTGTAGTGGATGTGCAGGTTCACCAGGTCGTTCGACGTGTCTTCGCCCAGGTTTCGTAGGCGTTCCAGGTCGATGTGCGGGTCGAGCAGCGTCACCTCGTAGACCGGCGTCCCCGGCAGCGGCAGGAGGGTCGGTTCGCCGACGCGGCCGGTCGCGGCGACCTCGAAGAGCACCGTGCCGGGGCTGTTGTGCTGCTCGCCGAGGTCGAGGCGCTCGATACTGCCGCTGTAACGCACGTGGGTGTGGCCGACGTATTGCGGCTTGTGGATGTGCCCCAGGGCGACGTACTCGTATTGGGCGTGCAGGTTCTCGCCGTGGATGACGATGTCTTCGGTTTCCTGGATGCGGAACAGTGACGGGCCGACGTGCGAGCCGTGCATCGTCACATGCGCCGCCAACACCGACGGGAGACTGGCGTCAAACTGGGGGTGGTTACGAATGTCAACGAGGGCCTGGTTGAAGGCGTTCGTTAGGAACTGGTTCTTCTCGTTGGGCGTCGTGTAGCGCCGGCCCTCTTCGCCCTTTAAATATCTTGATGCCGTCGGGAACGGCATCAGTACGAATTGCACGTCGAAGGTGTCACTGCGGTCGCGCAACTTCAGGAACGTCGGCTCGGCGGCGAGGTACAGCCTTCCCGGCTGGACACGCTCGCCGGGGGCGGTGCCGGTCGGGGCGGCCAGGGTCATGGCGTGTTGCAGGGTCTTGCAGAAGTTCTCGTTGTCGTGGTTGCCGGTGATGGTCAGGATGGTGCCGCCGCCGGTCAGGAAGCCGGTGAAGACCTCCTGCCAGTGGCGGATCGTCTCGCGCAAAGCGTCCGGGCGGGCTAGTTCGCTGAACAGGTCGCCGGCGACGAGCAGGACATCGACCGCCTGGTCGCGGCAGTGGTCGGCGACGCGCTCGACGGCGCGGCGCAGGTCGTCGGTGCGGTCGATGCGGCCGAGCCGGTCGTTGAGGTGCCAGTCGGCGGTGTGCAGGATCTTCATCGAGTCTATTGTGCCCCGGCGGTCAAGGGGCGCGAAGCTCAGTGCCGGTTTACGCCGCGCGCCGGATGCGGAGCGGCCCGACGACCCGCGCCGCCGGCGCGGCCGCCTCGACCAAGACGCTGCGCAGCTCGCGCTGGGCCTGGCGGAGGATCATGCCGGCGACGCCGCTGGCGTCGGCGCGGCCGATCAGGTCGTCGAGTTCGGCGAGTGCCCAGGCGCAATCGCCGGTGGCGGGGCGGGCGTCGGGCGGGGCAAACGTGGGCAAGTGCGTGGCGGTCATGGCCCGGAACCTCCTTGTTCGGGTAGAAGCGTGGGGGATTATGCGGCGAAAAAACCGGGGCCGCAACCCCAAGTTTGAGCCAAGAGTTTCTACCGCGGAGGAGCGAAGGAGCGGAGAAGACCGAAGGCAAGGTTGGCCGCTTCGGGCGTGAAGTTTCGAGCGGCCCACACTGCATTTGGGATTTCTCCGCTCCTCTGCTCCTCCGCGGTGGAAACTCTTGCCCGAAGTGCTCACGGCGCCTTCCCCAGCCCGGCCGCTTCCGCCCGCAGATTCTGGACCGTTTGGAGCAGCTTGTCGGTCGTCGCCTGGTCCGGGGTGCCGTTGACCTTCAACCGCAGCCGGCCAACGCCGTCGAAGACGACGATGTTCGGCTCGCCGGCCCGCAACCCGAACTGCTTCTCCATCACGCCGGTGAAGTCCAGCCACACGGGGACTTCGGGCGACGCCTTCTTGACCTGCGCCCGGATCAAGTCCTTGATCACGCCGGGGATGTTGCCGGCCGCGGCGACCGGTAGGATCAGTGCGTCCGGCGAGCGTTGGCCGGCGGGCAGGCCTTCGAGCGCGACCACGGGGGCCTTGCGGGCCTTTTCGGGCGTCTGGTCGGCGGCGGTCGGGTGGAAGACGACGTGCAATTTCGCGCCGAGTTCCTTGCAACTGTCCATGCCCTTGCGGTCGCCGTAAACGAGCACGACCACGTCGCCGCGGTACGCCGCGAGGTCTTGCCGGCGGGCGAACTGGTCCTCGACGACGAGTTCGACCGGCTTCGCCTCGGCCGCGGCGGCTTGCGCGACCGGTGGGGTGGCCGGCACCTGCGAGCAGGCGACGCCGCCGAGGGTCAGTGACAGTGCGACGACACTCAGGGTCGTGAGCCAGGATTTTCGCGTCATGCCCAACCACGCCGACGGCGTGCCTCAGAAGTTACGAATCGCGCCACCGCAATCGTCAAGAAGACGGCCGTGAAGGCCAGCACCACGCCGACATTGGGCAGCACTTCGACCAGGCCGCGGCCCTGCCAGGTCACGCCGTCGAGGCCGCGCATCGCCCAGGTCGTCGGCAGTGCCAACGCCAGGTCGCGTGCCCAGCCGGGCAGCACGAACGACGGCAGCCACAAGCCCCCGAGCATCGACACGCCCAGGATCGCCAGGATGCACACACTCCGGGCGCGGGCCTCGGTACCGCCGACCGCCGCGACGAGCAGGCCCGTCGCCGCGGCCAGTAAGCCCGCGCCGAAGGCCAGCAGCAGGAAGCCGACGACGCTGCCGCCGATGGTCACGCCGAAGACCGCGTAGCCGAAGGCGAACGTCGTGAGCACTTGCAGCACCGCGATCGCCGCGGTCGAAGTCGCCTTGGCCACGAGCACGGACCACAGCGGCACGGGAGCCGAACGCATCCGCAGCCAGAGGCTTTGCCGACGCTCGCGCAGCAAGGCCAGGCCACTCTCCATGCCCCAGAACAGCAGGTATTGCAGGGTCATGCCGCAGAAGCTGTGCGTGTAGGCGTTGAAGTGCTCCTGCGCCGAGCCGGTCACCGTCGTCGTCTCGACGACGAAGGGGATCGTGAGGGCCTCGTCGGCGAACTCGGCCTTGGTGAACGCGGTAATCGGGGCGAGTTTCTCGCGGGCCAGCCGCTTCATCACGGCCTCCGACACGACGCCCTCGGCCCACTGGCCTTCGCTCGCGGCGAGCGGGTGGTGCAGCACCTCGACCCGCGGCCGGGCCTTCGCCACGCCCGGCGTCCAGGCCGCCAGCTTGTCGAAGCCCAGGGGGAACACCACCGCGACGCCCGGCCGGCGGTCGCCGACGCGCCGCTGCGCCTCGTCGAGTGTCACGACCTCGGCCTCGACGCGCGGACTGTTGAGGAGTTGTTCGACGACGGCCCGCGTGAAGGGGCCGGGGTCTTGCACGACGATCACCAGCGGCAGCTTCGGCGCGGCCCCGACGGTCGGCCCCTGGTGGAAAATCATGCCGAAGCCCGACGCCAACACGATCGGCACGGCGAAGCCCAGCAAGGCCGCGCGGCGGTCGGCCCAGAACAGGTGCCAATCCTTCGCGGCCAGTGTCAAAATCAGCCGCACGGCGTCGATCATGAGTGCGGCACCTCGGCCGAGTGCGGCACCGCTTCAGGCAGCGCGGCCGGGGTCGGCTCGCCGCGCACGAGGTGTTCGAGCCGGCCCGGCGGCGTGCGGAACGTCTCTAGCCGCACGCCGTCGCTCAAGACGATCGCGAGCGCCTTGCCGAGGTCTTCCTGAGTCGCGGCGGCGATGCGAAGGCGGCGACCGGTGAACTCCAGTTCGACCCCCGGCCCGACGCGCTTTCTAAGGCCCTTCTGGAAGAACTTCGGCAGGACCTCGCGGCTGTGGCCGTACAGGACGGCGCGGCCGGGCGGCTGGGCGCGGATCAGGTCCCACGGCTTGCCGCAGGCGACGAGCTTGCCGGCTTCGAGGATGGCGATGCGGTCGCAGCCGTGCTCGGCCTCGTCGAGGTGGTGCGTCGTCAGCAGGATGGCGTGGCCCTGCTCGCGCAGGTCGTGCAGCACGCCGAAGAGGTTGTCGCGGCTGACCGGGTCGAGCGCCGCCGTCGGTTCGTCGAGCAGCAACACCGTCGGCTCGTGCAGCAGCGCCACGGCCAGGTTCAGCCGCTGCTTCATGCCGCCGGAGAAGGTCGAGACGCGGGCGGTTTTGCGGTCGTCGAGCCGGG
>JANXTD010000217.1 GCA_025352585.1 Fimbriiglobus sp. | reverse complement strand
GACATCTAACAGCGCGAAGACCAAGGCCAAGACCACGATCAGGCCGATGACGAGGAATGACATTAGCCCACGCAGTGGCACGTTCGTCACGAAAATCGTGACGAGCAGCGCGACGACGAAGATCGCCCCCGGCCACGACTGCTCGGACATCCGCGGTCGGAACGCCGGGTAGGTCTCGGCCTTGGATGTGTTGCTCTCGCTGATCCCCGACGCCCCGCTGAGCGACTGCGTCGCCTTGTCGTTGGGCAAGGTCAGCGTCACCTGGCGGGTGTGGTTGCCTTGGTCGTCCTTGGCCCACTTGACCTCCGTACCGCTCGGGACGATGGCCATGCGGGTGCCGTCCATCCAGGTCACGATCGCGAGGACGAACGCGACGGCCCAGACCGGCCACCAGTAGAACAGCATCGAGTGGCTGACGAGCTTGATTTCGGACGACCGGTTCGGCCGCTCCGAAGAGGGCGGGCCGGACGAGAGCATTGCAGACTGCGGGGGCTGAGTCGGCGGCAGGGTCGGCGGCGGGGGCACGGTGGACATGGCGGCGCGGTTCCGGGGTCATGAGGGTCGGCCCCAGGCCGGCTGGCCCAGGTGGCTGAACGGGTCATTCGCAAAGGACACGCCAATCTTGGGGAGAAAGCCCGGCGCTGGCCAGTCACACTTGTGTCCCGCACGGACAATCCTCACGGGGCGACGGCGGGACAGCCGGGGCGGCGAGTTGGATGTCGCCGCCAACCACGCGCACGGCGTAGGTGCCGGTCTTGACGCGGGGGTTGCCAGTCCAGGCACCGTCCCTCAGGCGGAACGACCAATAATGCCACGGGCAGGTGACCACGCCGTCCTCGACGGTACCCCCGCACAGCGACGCCCCAGCGTGCGGGCAGCGGTCGTCGATCGCGTAGATTTCGTCGCCCTCGCGAAACAAGGCCACGTCGCGGCCGGCGAACAGTACGAGGAAGCTGCCGCCCGGCGCGAGGTCGTCGAGGTGGGCGACGGTTTGCCACGGTTGCGACTGAGGCATCAATTCTCACCGATTCCGAAAGAGTTGGTACGGTTCGGGCCATTTTATGGTGAAGTGGCGTATCGATACTCCCCGCAGAGAGAGTTTGGAAACCCGCAATGCTCGAAGTCGAAAACAAGTACCGGTTGAGCGACTGGGCACCGGTGCGCGAGACGCTGATGGGGTGGGGTGCGGTGCCGCAGCCGCTGCGCAAGGACGCCGACCACTACTTCAACGCGCCCGACCGGGACTTCGCCCAGACCGACGAGGCGTTCCGACTGCGCCGCATCGGCACGATGAACATGCTGACTTACAAGGGGCCGAAGCGCTCCGGCGTGAGCAAGTCGCGGCTCGAGCTCGAGCTGTGCGTCGGCGACGGACCGGACGCGGCCACCACGGCCGTCAAGATGCTGCACTGCCTCGGCTACATGCCGGTCGCGGTCGTCACCAAAAGCCGCGAGGTGCTCAAATTCCACCGCGCCGGCTTCTGCTTCGAGGCTTGCTTCGACGACGTGGGCCCCGTCGGCCGCTTCGTCGAGTTGGAGATCCAGACGCCCGAGGAGACCTTCCAGAAGGCCGAGGCCGCGCTGTTGAGTGTCGCCGCCGAGTTGAAGCTGACCGTCGTCGAGCGTAAATCATATCTAGAACTGCTGCTGTTGCAGCCGAAGTCCGGTACGACGCGCGTCAACGCGGGGGTCTAACGGGCATGGTGCCGGTCGCCGAAACGATCGCCGCGACGCGGGCCGCCGTCGCCGCCGCGCGGTCGGCGGGGCGAGTCGTCGCCTTGGTGCCGACGATGGGGGCGTTGCACGCCGGGCACGCCGAGTTGGTCCGCGTCGCCCGCCGGCTCGCCGGGCCTTTGGGCTGTGTCGTCGCGTCGGTCTTCGTAAACCCGACGCAGTTCGGCCCCGGCGAAGACTTCGACCGCTACCCGCGTGCCCTCGAAGCCGACCGCCGGCTGTGCGGCGAGGCGGGGGCCGACCTGGTGTTCCACCCGTCGGTCGCCGAGATGTACCCCGGCCGACCGGTCGCGTACGTCGATGTGAGCGAACTCGGCGACCACCTGTGCGGACCGTCGCGCCCCGGCCACTTCCGCGGCGTCTGCACCGTCGTGTTGAAGCTCCTCAACATCGTCCAGCCGGACCTGTCGGTGTTCGGCGCGAAGGACGCGCAGCAGGTCCGCATCCTCCGCCGCATGGTGGCCGACCTGGACGTGCCCGGCCGCGTCGAAGTCGCCCCGACGGTGCGCGAGGCCGACGGCCTGGCAATGAGTTCGCGCAACGCCTACCTCAAGTCCGACGAGCGGGCCGCCGCGCCGGGCATTTACGCGGCGTTGCTGGCCACACGCGACCGATACGCCCGCGGCGAGCGGGACGCGGCGCGGCTCGAAGCGGCGTTACGGGCCGACCTCGCGGCGATCCCCGGTGCGAGGGTCGATTACGCCAGCGTCGTGGACGACGAGACGATGCAGCCGGTGGCGCGGCTCGACCGCCCGGCGCTGGTGGCGGTCGCGGTGTCCCTGGGCCGGACGCGGCTGATTGATAACGTGACCCTGTCGTGATTCCCCGCGTCGATCCTTGCCCGAGACTCCCCCATGAAGCGTGCGCGGCTCGCCGGACTCCTCGTCGCCCTCGGTTGCGTCGGCTGTGGCGACCCGCCCCGAAGCATCACCACGGCCAAGAAACTCGGCGACACCGAGTTGACCGCGCCGGTCGAAGTGCCGGCGAAGGCGGCCCCCGCGCAGTCGGAGCCGGCCGCGAAGGCCCTGGTCGCCGAGATGCTCAACGCCCACACCAAAGGCAAGCCGGAGGCGGTCCGGGCGTTCCGCTCGTTCGAGAACGTCCGCAGCGGCCTGGTGCTGTCGAACAACCTCGAGCCGATGCAGCAGACCTGGACGTTGCGCGGGGCCTGGCCCGACCGCTTCCAGATTCGCGCGGAGCTGTCCGGGCTGAACACCGTCGTCTTCTCCTGGTCGGGCGACAAGGCGTGGCGGCAGGTGCTGAACCCGCAGCCCGGCCCCGCCGGCGACCTCGACGCCGCCGACCTGAAAACCCTCAAGGCCGACGCCACCGGAGAGTGGCTGCTGCTGCTCTTCCCGCTGCTCGAACCCGAAGTCGTCGTCGCGGTCGAGCCGGCGAAGAAGGTCGGCGACCGGCTCTGCCCCGGCGTCCGCGTCTGGCACCCCGCCCTCACCGAAGCGGTGCTGTACCTCGACCCGGCGACGAAGGAACTCGCCCAGATCACCTTCAACGGCCGCGAGAGTCAGCAAGTCGTCGTCAAGGAGTTCGTCGTCCTGGAACTCAAGGAGACGGCCGGCGTGCGGCTGCCGTCGCGGCTGGCCCAGAACGTCGGCGGCAAGCAACTCGCCGACTGGACCTTCCCGAAGTTCGAACCGCGAGTCCACGACGCCAAGGCGTTCGACAAGCCGTAGCGGTTGCGACAGTTTCGCCGGTTGCGGCGGTCGCTCGGCCGGGGTACCGTGGGGATGTCGTCACCGCCGGCACGCGGCCGGGCCGATGGTGACGGCGAGTGGAAACCCCCGCACCCGCATGGCCCCGCATGTCCGCCGACGCCGCCACCGCTGAAGTGCCCGCCGACGACGCCGTCGCCGCGCCATCAGCCGCGCGGGCGTTGGCCGCGTCGCTGCTCGGTCCTGTCCTCGACGCCTTCGTCGGCCTGGGAGACTGGACGCTGTTCTCCCTGCGGGCGACCTCGGGCGTGTTCACGAAGCACATGAAGCGCTCGGAGTTCCTGCGGGCCTGCGTCGAGATCGGCGTCGGCAGTTTCGGGGTCGTCGGGATCACTGGCGTGTTCATCGGCATGGTCCTGGCCGTGCAGGCGTACAACCAGTTCCACACCATCGGCCTCGACACGTCGCTGGGGGCGGTCATCCACATGTCGATCATCCGCGAACTCGGCCCGGTGCTGGCGGCGGTGATGCTGGCCGGCCGCGTCGGCACGGCGATGGCCGCGCAGCTGGCGACGATGCGCGTCACCGAGCAGATCGACGCCCTGGCCTGCCTGGGCGTGGACCCGGTGAAGTTCCTCGTCGCCCCACGCTTCCTAGCCTGCGTGGTCATGATCCCGTTACTGACCGTCGTCGCCGACGCCCTGGGGATCGTCGGCAGTACCTTCATCGCGCTCAAGGTCTTCCAGATCGACGGCTTCCACTACTGGCGGCACACGGCCAATTTCGTCACGCTTTGGGACCTGTTCGTCGGCCTGTTCAAGTCGGTCGTCTTCGGCGGGGTGCTGTCACTGATCTGCTGCCACCGGGGTGTGAACAGCCGCGCCGGGGCCGAGGGCGTCGGCCGGGCGGCGACCGAGGGCTTCGTGTTGTCGTTCGTCGCCGTGCTCGTCATCGACTTCGTGCTGGGGCTGCTGTTCAACACGCTCGGCAACGTCTTCTTCCCCGTCGTCACCTCGCGCATCGCGTAACGCCCCCGGAGCAAGCGATGGCGACGGCCGCCCCCCTGATTCGCCTCGACGACGTGTCCGTGAGCTTCGGCCCGCAGCACGTCCTGTCGCGCATTACACTCGACGTTTACCCGCAGCAAACCCTCGTACTCATCGGCGAGAGCGGTTGCGGCAAGTCGGTGACGCTCAAACTCATCGTCGGCCTGCTGACGCCGACGACCGGCGAGGTTTATTTCAACGGCAAGTCGGTGCGGGCGATGCGCGAGCGTGAGTTAACCGCGATGCGGCTGCACGTCGGCTTCCTGTTCCAGCAAGCGGCCCTCTTCGACAGCCTCAGCGTGTTCGACAACGTCGCCTTCGGCCTGCGTGCCAAGGGCGAACTGCGCGAGACGGAAATCCGCGACCGCGTCCGCGAACGCCTCCTCGAAGTCGGCTTGCCGGCGGCCGTCGAAGTCAAGATGCCGACGGAGTTGTCCGGCGGCATGCGCAAGCGCGTCGGCCTGGCGCGGGCGTTGGCGATCGACCCCGAGGTGATGCTGTACGACGAGCCGACGACGGGCCTCGACCCGATCATGACCGACGTGATCAACGAGTTGATCCTGCAAACCCGCTCGCGGCGGCCGGTGACGAGCGTCGTCGTGACGCACGAGATGCGCACCGTCCACAAGGTCGCCGACCGCGTCGTGATGCTGTACCCGCTGGCCCGCCTGGCCCCCGGCGAGCCGCAGGTTCTGTACGACGGCCCGCCGCAGAAACTGCTGACGAGCCTGAACCCGCGCGTGCGGCAGTTCGTCGAGGGAGAAGCCCGCGACCGGCTGTCAGAACTGCGCTTGGAAGCCGACGCGGCGCGCTGACCTTCGGGTGTCGGGTTTCGGGTGTGGGGTGTCGCAACCCCG
>JANXTD010000214.1 GCA_025352585.1 Fimbriiglobus sp. | reverse complement strand
CAGGGCGTATCGTATCGCCGACGCCACGTCCCGGAGCGACAATTTCGCATGCACCTCGTCCACGCGCTGCACCGCTACCCGCCGGCCCTCGGCGGGGCCGAGAAGTACGCCGCGGAGTTGACGGCGTTTCACGCCGCCCGCGGGGATACCGTCACCGTTTGGGCGAGCACGGCCCACGACCTCGAAGCGATGCGTCACGCCGGCCACGCCGAGCACCCGGCGGGCTTCGCGAACGGCGTCCACCGCTTCCGCTGCGTCCACTTCCCCGGCCGGCGCTACGCCTTCAAGGCACTCTCGATGGTCGGCCCGCCGGCGTGGCGGGCACGGTGGCTGCCCTGCAACCCCGTCATGCCGGCGATGCTGCGGGCGGCGAGAAACTTCGACGGCCCCCTGGACGCCGTCCACGCCTTCGCCTTCCCGCACTCGTTCCCGATTCTCGCCGGATTGCGGCTCGCCCAACGCCGCGGCGTGCCGTTCGCGCTGACGCCGTTCCTGCACCTCGGCGACCCCAAGAACCCGCGCGACCGCACGTTGAAGCAGTACACGTCACCGCCACTACGCTGGCTGCTCAAGCAGGCCGACCGCGTGTTCGTCCAGACGCCGTCGGAGTTCGCGGCGTGCGTCAAACTCGGCGTGCCCGAGGCGCGGCTAACGCTGCAAGGGTTGGGCATTGACGCGGCGGACTGCACCGGCGGCGACCGCGAGCGTGCCCGCCGCTCGTGGGGCGCGACGGCGGACGAAATCGTCGTCGGGCACCTGGCGAACCTGAGCCGCGAGAAGGGGTCGCTCGACCTCGTCGAGGCGATGCGGTGGTCCGATGTGCGGACGGTCTTGGCCGGCCCGGCGATGCCGAACTTCACCCGCGGGTTCGTGCCGTCGCCGAAAGTGACCGTGCTCGGGCCGTTGACCGAAGCAGCGAAGGGGGACTTCTACGCGGGCATTGACCTGTTCGCGTTGCCGTCACGCTCGGACTCGTTCGGTCTGGTGCTGCTCGAGGCGTGGGCCAACGGCAAGGCGGTCATCGCCTACCGCGTCGGCGGCCCCGCGGACTTGGTGCGGCACGGGATCGACGGCCTGCTGGTGCCCCCCGGCGATTTGCAATTTTTATCGAAGGCGGTCATCAGCCTGGGCTTGGCCACCGAGGCGCGCGAGCAAATGGGCCGGGCGGGGCAAGCCCGCGTTGCCGAGGAGTTCGTCCGCGACGACCGGCTGGCGGTGGTGCGCGACGCGCTGTTGGGGATGACCGCCGGCGAGGTTTGCCATGCTGCCGGTTGAAGTGATGCGGCAGATCCGGCGGCTGCAATTGCGGGCGCGGCGGGCCGTGCGGACGCTGTTCGGCGGCGAGTACCGCTCGGCGTTCAAGGGGGCGGGGCTGAGCTTCGAGGAGGTGCGCGAGTACCAGCCGGGCGACGACGTGCGCGGCATCGACTGGAACGTCACCGCCCGCATGGGCACGCCGTTCGTGAAGCGTTACGCCGAGGAGCGCGAGCTGACGGTGGTGCTGATGGTCGATTTCTCCGCCAGCCGCCTGTTCGGCACGGGGCCGACGACGAAGCGGGCCGTCGCGGCGGAGCTGGCAACGGTCCTGGCCTTCGCGGCGGTGTCGCACAACGACCGCGTGACGCTACTGGGCTTCACCCACGAGATCGAGCGGCACGTCCGCCCCGGCAAAGGCACGCGGCACGCCCTGCGCGTGTTACGCGAGGTGCTGTACTTCGAGCCACGCTCCACACGCACCGACCTCGCCGCCTGCCTCGACGCGCTCAACGCCCTGCACCGCCGGCGGGCGATCGTCTTCGTGGTCAGCGACTTCCTCGACACCGGGTACGACGACGCCTTCCGGCGGACCGCCCGCCGGCACGACCTCGTCGCCGTGCGGACCTCGGATGCGCGCGAACTCGACTGGCCCGATGCGGGAATGCTGCGGCTCGAAGACGCCGAGACGGGCGAGCAAGTCGTCATCGACACCGGCGACGCCACGCTCCGGGCGCAGTTCGCGGCGCGCTCGGTGGAGCGCCGCGCCAGCTTCGACGCCCTCGCCCGCGCGGCCCGCGTCGATGTCATCGACGTGACGACCGACGGCAAGCACTTCGACGCCCTGCTGCAGTTCTTCCGCGCCCGCGAGCGTCGCCGCCGGGTGTCGCGGTGATGCTGCTGGTGCTACTCGCCGCCGGCCCGGTGACCGCCACGGCCACAGCCGACCGCGCTGAACTCCGGCTGAGCGAACACGCAACGCTGACGCTCACGGTTGAGGGAGACGCGCCGCTGCGTGTGACGCCGCCGGCGTCATGGCTACCCGGCGTCGCTGCGGCGTGGCGACTGCGGCCCCTCGCGCCGGCCCGCGTCGAAGACGTGTCGCCGACGCGGCAACGCTGGACTCTGACACTCCACGCCGACCCCAACGTGCCGGGCGAAGCGCCGCTGCAACTCGCCCTGGTGCGGGTCACCGCTGGCGACGACGCCGCGCCGCGCGAAGTCACCTTCCCGCCGCTTGCGCTTCGCGTCGTGGCGACGGTCGTGCTGGGCCGGGACCAGCCGCGCCCGCCGACCGATGTCGAGGAGCCGGCCGCGGCGGTTCCCGCGACGAGAGGCGCATGGCCCGCCACGGTCGCGTTCGCTCTGGTCGTCACATTGTTGACGGCGCTGTCCTGGCGACGGCGACGCTGCGCGAAGTCGGCGACGCCGGAAACGCCACGCAGCCGCTTCGAGCGTGAGTTGGCGGACCTGCGCGGGGGGGATGCGACGCAGTTCCCCGCGCGGCTCTCGGCGGCCGTGCGTAACTACGTGGAAGCGGTGGACGGGTTGCCGGCGCTGCGGAGGACGCCGCGCGAGATCGAGCCGCTCGCCGAGGGAGCCCCACGGCTGCACGACCTGCCCGAGTTGCTGCGGCGCTGCGACGAGGCACGCTTTTCGCCATCGCCCCTCGACGCCGACTCGCGGGGGACGCTGTTGGCGGCGGCGGCGAAACTCGCGGAGGGTCCGCCGTGATCGAACTGTACCGCGACGACGACTTTCGCTTCCGCTTCGCCGAACCGCGCGTCGTCGGCCGCTTCCACCTCGAAGGCGTCGCGCTGGGCACAGTCGTGACCGTGCGGCAACTGCGGACGCCCGGCGAGGTCGTGGGCGAGTTGCTGGCGACGGCGACCGTCGGTGACGGCGGCTGGGTCGAAATTACGCCAGCGCTGCGCGTCGATGTAACGAACGGCTTTCGCGTCACATTGGGAGGATAAATCGATGCTGACCGTCGCCGACGCCGTGGCGTTTCTCGACGCCTTCGCCCCGCCGTCGGGCGCGGCCGACTGGGACAACGTCGGCCTGATTCTCGGCGACTCGACCACGCCACTCACGCGCATCCTGACGTGCCTGACCGTGACGAGCGAAGTCGTCGCCGAGGCGGTTGACGCCGGGGTCGAGTTGATCGTGACACACCACCCGTTGCTGTTCAAGCCGGTGAAGAAACTCACCGACGCCACCGCCGACGGCAAGCTGCTGTTGCCACTGTTGAAGCGCGGCATCGCCGTGTACTCGCCGCACACGGCGTTCGACAACTGCGCCGGCGGCATCAACGACGGCCTCGCGGCGCGGCTGGGGCTAACCAACGTGCGGCCGCTGCGGTCCGACAAGCCGGCGGCGCTGTTCAAGCTCGTCGCCTTCGTGCCGCCGGGCGACCTGGCCCGCGTCTCGGACGCCCTGTTCGCGGCCGGCGCGGGCCACATCGGGGCGTACCGCGAGTGTAGCTTCCGCACCGACGGCACCGGAACCTTCTTCGGCACTGACGCGGCCAACCCCACCGTCGGCGTCAAGGGTCGGCGCGAAGAGGTGCGCGAATCGCGGCTGGAAGTCGTCTTACCGGAGGCGTCACTTTCGGCGGCGGTCGCGGCCTTGCGGGCGGCCCACAGTTACGAAGAGCCGGCCTTCGACATTTACCCGCTGCGGTCACTCGTTGGCACGTCGAGCGGGGCCGGGCGTGTCGGCGACTTGCCGGATGACGTGATGATCGCCGACCTCGGCGAGACGCTGCGGCTGGCGTTGCGCTCCGCCGGGATGCAGTACGTCGGCTCGCGCGACGGGCTGGTCAAGCGGGTCGCCGTAGCGTGCGGGGCGGCGGGCGAGTACCTCGCCGACGCCATCCGCGCGAAGGCCGACGTATTCGTCACCGGCGAGTTGCGGTTTCACGACGGCTTGGCGGCGAAAGCGGCGGACATCGCCGTGTTGCTGCCGGGGCACTACGCCACGGAGCGGCCGGGCGTCGAGGACCTGGCGGTCCGGTTGCAGGCGGCGTTCCCGACCCTTCACGTCACGCCGTCGGCGACGGAACGCGACCCGTTCGGCGTGCTGGCGTAGAATCCGTGCATGGCCACACTGCACATCGACCGCCTGCCGCGCAACGCCACCCCCGGCGAGGTCGTCCGCTTCGCCTGCAAGTACGGCAAGGTCGAGGGCAAGTCCCTCGGCCGCGTCGCGTTCCTGGGGTCGAG
>JANXTD010000207.1 GCA_025352585.1 Fimbriiglobus sp. | reverse complement strand
CGAGGCCGCCCGCCGCGAGCGCGACGCGGCCGCCGCCCTCGACACCGCCGAGGCGGCCTGGCAGAAGGCCCGCGACGCCTCGAAGGAGCACCGCCGGCACTTCGAGCGACTCCAGGCCCTGACGGCGAGCGCCCGGACGCTGGAGGTCGAGTCGCGTCGGTTCGACAAGCTCGACCGGGCGCTCGGCCGGGCCGGCTTGCAGCGTCACCTCGTGCGGGGCGCGGAGCGGGCGATCGTCGCGATGGCCAACGAGACCGTCGGCAAGTTGTCCGACGGCGACTTGTCGATGGCGCTCGACCCCGACGAGGCCAAGGACGACGAGGCGTTCACGCTGTGCGTCCGCCGGGCCGGCAGCGGCTCGCCGATCGCCGTCAACTTCCTGTCGGGCAGCCAGAAGTTCCGCGTCGCCATCGCGGTGGCGCTGGCCATCGGCCGCTACGCCACGAACCAGTCGCAGCCGCTGGAGTGCGTCATCATCGACGAGGGCTTCGGAAGCCTCGACAAGGACGGCCTTCGCGCCACCGCCGAGGAGTTGAACTCGCTCAAGGCCCACCTCAAGCGGATCATTCTGGTCAGCCACCAGGAGGAGTTCACCGAGCAGTTTCCCGTGGTGATCCAGCTCACCGCCGGCGAGAACGGCACGACCGCCCGCGCCGTCCGCCGCTGACGAGGGCTTCCGCCGGCCGCGTCGTTGTGCGAAAATCCCGACGGCCGACCGACGCGCCCCGGCGTCGTCGGCCGTAAGAGGGTGGGCCGGGACGGAACCCGGCCTTCACGGAAGGATCGAACGAATGGCCGCGACACTCGCCGCCCGGTTGCACGCGCACTTCGCGCCGCTGCACGACCGGCCGACGCCCGACGCCGACCTGCTCGCCCGCTTCGCCCTGCACGGCGACGCCGGCGCGTTCGCGGCATTGGTCGCGCGGCACGGCGGCATGGTGGCGGCGGTCTGCCGCAAGCGACTGGGCCACGCCCACGACGCCGAGGACGCGGCGCAAGCTGTGTTCCTGGCCCTCGCCCGCAAGGCGAGCCGCGTCCACGGCACCGCCCCCGTCGCCGCCTGGCTGTACGGCGCGTCGGTCAAGGCGTGCCGCGAGGTGGCGCGGCGCAACCGGCGCAAGCCGTGGGTGCCGCTCACTGCCGACGTGCCGGGTGACACTGCGGTGTCAGCCGACCCCGACGCCGTCGCGGCGCTGCTCGACGAGGTCGCCCACTTGAGCGACGCTTGCCGCGCGGCGGTCGTGCTGTGCGAACTCGAGGGCTGCCCGCGGAGCCTGGCGGCGTCCCGGCTGGGCATCGCGGAGGGCACGCTGTCGAGCCGCCTGGCGGCCGCCCGCCGCCGCCTCGCCGAGCGCCTGGCCCGCCGCGGCTTCGCCCCAAGTGCCCTGGCGGCACTGACCGGCCTGGCGGTCGGCGGCCCGTCGCTCGCGTTCGACCTACCGTCGGTGACTCCCCTCGTTCAACGCATCACGGAGGCGATTGTGAGCACCATCATCGCGTGGAAGCTGAAGCTGTGCGCGGCCCTCGGCGTGACGGGGGCCAGCCTCGGGCTGATGTTCGCCGGCGGCGACGAGCCGAAGCCGGTCGCGCCGGCGAAGCCCGAAGTTGTGGCGAAGGCCGCGGAGCCGTCGTTTGTCTTTGCCACGGTCACGCCACGAGTCGAACGGGTCGAGCCGCGGCGAGTCGTGCCCGCGACGGCGGCCGTCTGGGCCCTATCCGGCGACGGGGTTCTTGGCACGTCGCAGTCAAGAGACCTGCTCGACGTTGGTTCCGAAGTCAAGCGGGTTACCGTCGGAGACTCCAAGGGGATCGCCCTCGTGGATGCCGCGGACATCACCACTGCGGACGTCAGTCCCGACGGGCGGTCACTCGTTCAGGGACTTCTCGGGCAGGTCGTCCGGCCCGGCCGTGAGCTGGTGTTCCGACAAGGCGTGCCGATGATCGGCCAATCCAACAGCACCTTGATCCGTTCCCAGTCGTACTTGGTGGACAACGTCGGGCGGGCCTTACGCCTCACCGACTGGGCAGACGGCTACCCCGCCTACGTGTGGTCCCCCGACGGCCTGTTCGTGTACTCGACGAGGACGGACGAGGCGGGGGCGTTGCAAGCCACGCCTCCGTTCGTCTCCTTCAGCCCGACTCACGTCACGACGCGCTTCGAGGTCGCCACCGGCAAGAAGCAGCGGCTCCTCTTGCCGTCGAGCGCCTGGCCGATTGCCGTCAGCCCGAACGGTCGGTCCCTTCTCGTTGTTACCAATCCGCGGGCTGACGAGTACGTCTTGGCCCTCGCCACACTCTCGGAGGACCCCGAGCAGGCGGCGACACTGCGCCCGCTGGGCGAGCCCGTCACCGTCGGCGGTTACACTCGTGAGGCGGCGTTCTCGCCCGACGGCAAGCGGGCCGTCGTCACCCGGTGGGTCTCCGTACCGTACCCGAAACACCTCCTCCCGCCGGCGTCACCTCACGACGGCTTGGTGACCTACCCGAGCCGGCAATTTCAACTCGTGGACCTCGCCGCCGGCACCGTGACCCCACTCGCCACGCAGCCGACCGCCGTGCCGGACTACGGCCACGGCGTCCGCTGGTCGCCCGATGGCGGCCGCGTCGCCTTCACCGACGCCAAGGGCTGGAGCCACGGCAGCGACGGGATGCAAGTCGTCGAGCCGTGCGTCGTCACCTGCGACCCCGACGGCAAGAACCCCGCCAAGGTCGCGGTGCCGACGCCGAAGCCCGCGAGCTTCCAGTTCACCGGCTACGGCCCGCAATTCGTCGCCTGGAAGTGACGGCCGGCATACACCAACCGCACGGGATTCCTCGACATCTGTGCGGCGGGTTGCGATGCGCTATCGACCGAGTCTCGACGAGTTCACGGCCCTCGCGGCGACGCACACCGCCGTGCCGGTCTACCGCCGCGTCACGGCCGACGACCTCACCCCGGTGTCGGCGTTCGCCAAAATCCGCGACGGCTCCGGGGCCTTCCTCTTCGAGAGCGTCGTCGGCACGGAGCGCGTCGGCCGCTACAGCTTCCTCGGCTCCGCCCCGTTCGAGTGGTTCGAGGCCTACGGCACTCGCGTGCGGACCAAAGTCGCCGGCGGACCGTGGGTCGAGTCGCTGCACCCCGACCCTCTGCGGCTCTTCGAGGAGCGCGTCGAAGCGTTCAGGGCACCGAACCTACCGGGGCTGCCGCGGTTCTCCGGCGGGGCGGTCGGCTACGCCGGCTACGACACCGTCCGCTACATGGAACACCTGCCGAACGCCCCGGCCGACGACCGCGGCGTGCCGGACCTGGCGTTCGCCTTTTACGACCAGATGGTGATCTTCGACCACATCTTCAAGACGGCCCAGGTCGTCGTCACCGCCCGGATCACGCCCGACGTTTCGGTACGGGAAAGTTACCAGGCAGCGTGCGACCGCGTCGATGGACTGGTGACCCGTCTGGCGACCGTCGGCGTCAGTTTGCCGCTGGCGGACATCGCCCCGGAAGCGGCCGCGCTGACGCCGGGCACGGTCGCGACGCGGTACGCGTCGAACTTCGCACCGGGGGTTTATCAGGCGGCCGTCCTGAAGGCGAAGGAGTACATCCTGGCCGGCGACGCCTTCCAGGTCGTGCTCAGCCAGCGGTTTCGCACCACCACGAAGGCGAAGCCGTTCGACATTTATCGGGCGCTGCGGATCGTGAACCCCAGCCCGTTCATGTTCTTCGTCGAGGGCGGGCCGGCCACGCTGATCGGGGCGTCGCCGGAGATCATGTGCCGCGTCGAGAACGGCGAAGTCACCGTGCGGCCGCTCGCCGGAACCCGCCCGCGCGGCCGCACCGACGAGGAGGACCGGGCATTCGCCGCGGAGCTTTTGGCCGACCCCAAGGAGCGCGCCGAGCACATCATGCTCGTCGATCTGGCCCGCAACGACGTGGGCCGCGTGGCCAAGGTCGGCAGCGTGAAGGTGCGTGAGCTGATGCAGGTCGAGCGTTACTCGCACGTCATGCACCTGTCGAGTACGGTCACCGGGGAACTCGCCGAGGGCAAGACGCCGTTCGACGCCATGCGCTCGGCGCTGCCGGCCGGCACACTGAGCGGTGCCCCCAAGGTGCGGGCGATGGAGATCATCGACGAGTTGGAGCCGCACCGCCGCGGGCCGTACGGCGGGGCGGTAGGCTACGTCGATTACAACGGCAACACCGACACCTGCATCGCCTTGCGGACGATGGTCCTCGTCGGCACGACGGCCGACATCCAGGCGGGCGCGGGGCTGGTCGCCGACAGCGACCCCGACGCGGAGTTCGCCGAGACGGTGAACAAGGCGATGGGGCTGATGCGCGCCGTCGAGGTCGCCGAGACGCAGCTTTAAACCCGCGTGCCGTCCGCCGGGGTCGCGTTCTTGACCAGCGTGCGGCGGACGGCCCCGGTCAGGTCGATCGCGCGGAAGGGCTTGTGCAGGAACGACACCGCCTCGCCGAACTCGATGTCGGCCAGTTGGTGTTCCGTGTACCCACTCATCACGATCACCGGCAGGTCGGGGCGGTGCTGCCGGATCAGGTCGAGCACCTCGCGACCGTCCGCGCCGGGCATGATGAGGTCGAGCACCACGACCTGGAAGCGCTGGGGGTCTTCGAGGAACTGCGCGATCGCCTCGGCCCCCGTGGACGCCTTCTCGACGGCGAAGCCCAGCCCCTTGAGCGCGAAGCTGACCAGCCCCAGGATCGCCGGCTCGTCGTCGGCCACCAGCGCGGTGCGGCGGGCTGCGGCGTCCCACGTCGCCGGGGTCGGGGTGCGGCTGCTGACGGCCGGCCCCGCCTGCGCGACCGGTGCCCCCGCGCACGGGAAGGCGACGCGGAAGGTCGTGCCGTGGCCGACGCGGCTGGTCACCGAGATGCAGCCGCCGTGGTCGCGCACGATCCCGTGGACCGCCGAGAGGCCGAGGCCGCGGCCGGTGAACTTGGTCGTGAAGAACGGCTCGAAGATGCGCTGGCGGTTGGCGGCGCTCATGCCGCAGCCGCCGTCCTCGACCTCGAGCCAGACGGCCGCGGCCTCGGGCGGCACGCCGAAGGTCGTCGTGTCGTCCGTCGGCGGCGGGGGGAACGGCTCGGCGTGGCCGGTGCGTACCGTCACTCGGCCGCCGCCCGGCGGCAGCGCCTCGGAGGCGTTCTGCACGAGGTTCAAGAGTACCTGGCGGATCTGCCCGGCGTCCGCCTCGATCGGCGGCAGCCCGCCGCGCAGTTCGACGCGGCAGTCGGCCTTGCGCGAGGCGCTGAGCTTGATCAGGTCGTCCGACTCGGCGATCACCGCGTCGAGGTCCAACGCCCCCAGGATCGTCTTGCCGGCCCCGGCGTAGGTCAGCATCTGGTGGCACAGGTGCGCCGCGTGCTCCGCCGACTTCTCGATCGGCCGCAGGTACTCGTGGATCTCGCTGTCGCGCGACAGCGCCTCGCGCGCCAGGCTGGCGTTGCCCAGGATCCCGGTCAGGAGGTTGTTGAAGTCGTGGGCGACGCCGCCGGCGAGGATGCCGAGCGACTCGAGGCGTTGCGCCTCGGTGAGCTGGTCGCGGAAGCGCCGCCGCTCCTCGGACTCGCGCTTCCGCTCGGTGATGTCTTGGTTGGTGCCGCGGAACAGCGTCACGCGCCCCGACTCGTCGCGGGTGATCCGGGCGTTGACGCTGAGGTGCCGGACCTCGCCGCCGGGCAGCGCGAGGCGGAACTCGTAGCAGTAGTCCGCGCCCCCGTGGACGGCGGCGTGGAAGCGCTCGGCGACGAGGGCGCGGTCGTCCGGGTGGACGCGGGCGGCGAAGGCTTCGTAGCTCGGCGCGACGGCGCTCGGCTCGTAGCCGAAGAGGCGGAACATCTCCTCGGACCACGTCACCTCGCCGGTGAGGGGGTACCACTCGAACGAGCCGATGCGCGAGATCTCTTGCGCCTCGTGCAGCCGCTCCTCGCTCGCCAGCAGCCGGTCCTCGGCGGACTTCTCCTCCGTGATGTCGAAGAAGATGGCGACCATCCGCAGGTGGCCCGGCACGTCGGTGGCGACGACGTGGCCGTTGCCGCTGAGCCAGCGGGTCCGGCCGTCCCGCGGGGCGGTGCGGAACTCGCAGTTGCACTTGCCGCCGAGGGGGTTTTGACGCGACCGGCCCAGGTGCGCGGCCAGCGCCTCGCGGTCGCTCGGGTGGACGTGGACGAAGAAGCCGGCGACGGTGCCGTCGAAGTCGGTCGCGGCGACGCCGAAGAGGTCGTGGAGGCGGTCGTCCCAGGAGACGCGGTCGGTTCGGAAGTCCCAGACCATCGTGCCCATGTGGCCGGCCTCCAGCGCGAGGCGGTGCCGCAGGTCGCTCTCCTGAATCGCCAGCTCGGCCAGCTTACGCTCGGTCACGTCGAAGTTGATGCCGACGAGCCGGGGCCGCCGGCCCTCCGCGGCGAGCACCTGCCCGAAGCCGGCGACCCAGCGGACCTCGCCGCACGGCAGCACGATGCGGAACTCGGTGGCGTACGTCGTCGAGTCGTCCGGGTAGCCGACGAGCGCGCCGAAGACCGCCTCGCGGTCGTCCGGGTGGACGCGCTGGCGGAAGCCCTCGAGGGTGCGGTTGAAGCTGCCCGGCGAGAAGCCGAAGATCGCCTCCTGCCGCAAGTCCCAGTAAACGTCGCCGGTGCCGATCACCCACTCCCAGGTGCCCATGCGGGCGGAGTGCAGCGCCAGCCGCAGCCGCGCCTCGCCCTCGCGCAGGGCCAACTCTGTGCGCTTGCGGTCGGTGATGTCCAGCGCCGTGCCGCGGATCGTGCCGCGGCCGCGGCCCGCCGTCGAGGCGACCGTCGAGGTGAACCAGCGGACCAGGCCGTCGGGGCGGACCACGCGGAACTCGACGTCCACCGGGTGCGCCACCCCCGGCATCCCGACGACGAGCCGGCGCACGGCGTCGCGGTCGTCCGGGTGGACGCGGTCGAGGAAGTCGTCGAGGCGCAGGCGGATGTCCGAGCCTTGCAGGCCGAGGAGGTCGGTCATCGCGGCCGACCAGACGAGTTCGTCGGCGTCGGCCCGCCACTCCCAGTAGCCGAGGCGCGTGATCCGTTGGGCCTCGCGCAGCCACTCCTCGCTGTGCCGCAGGTCGCTCTCGACTTCGGCGCGCGTCTCGGCCTCGCGGAGCAAGTCGCGCGTGCGGTCCTCGACCTCGCGCCCGGCCGCGACCGCCTGCCCGGTGGCCAGCAGCAGCAGCGACGCCAGGGCGGCGTACAGGCCGACGCCGAGCAGCCCCGCCGCCGGCGAGTAGACCGGCCGGTGCCGCGCCTCGTACTCCGGCGTCAGGGTGCCCCGGACCGCGATCGCCTTGCCCAACAGCGTCAACTCGCCCTCGACGTGCGGCCGCGCGGGCGGGTCGCCGGCCCCAGCCGGGTCGAGCGACAGGCTCTCCCCCAGGCGGTCGCCCACGCCGTCGAGGAGGACGGCCAGGTCGAGTTCGACGGCGACGAACCCTTGGAGCGGGCCGGGCGGCGCGCCGCAGGGCACGACGACGCGCACCAACCGCTCGCCGGCGCGGCCGACTGCCGGCCGCCGCGCCCACGACGCCTCGCCGATCAGCTGCGCCCAGGCCGGGTCGCCCAGCGGGATCTCGCCCGGCGGGGCGACCGCCGTCGCAACGTCGCGACCGGGACGGGCCGGGTTCGGGGGGACGCGGGCGACCGCCACGACCGAGCGCACGCTGGGGAATTGCGCCGCGAACTCGCCCAGGCTCGCGGCGGCGACGCCGGGCCGGTCGCGGCCGGGGAGTAAGTCGTCGCAGACGAATCGCTCGGACCGCAACGCGGCGAGCTCGACGCGGCGGAGTTCCGTGCCGGCCTCCCGCAGCGCCGACGCGACCTCGCGGGCGTAGGCCGCCCGGACGACGCGGCCCTCGGAGTCGTCGGCGAGTTTCTGCCCGGCGGCGAGCAGGGCCAGGGTCAACACGAGCGGGGCCGCGACCGTCGCCACGCGCGGCCCCCACAGGGCGCAGGGCCGACCCAACGCGACGAGCGCGAGCGGGGCGAACAGCAGGCCGCCCAGCGTGTCCGTGCGCCACCAGTCGGCCCAGGCGGTCGCGGCCGAGGCCCCGTCGACTCGGCCGCCGGCGTAGGCCAGCGCGACCCCGGCCGACGCCGCGACGACGGCGTGCAGCGGGCCGACCACCGCCAAGAAGGCCGCGATGTCGCGCGGCGTCGTCAGCAACGTCTCCGCCCCGACCGCCCGCCGCAGCAGCCAGGTTCCCAAAAGGAGTTGCGCCGAGTAGGCCGTCGCCAGGACCGCCGCCTCGAGGCCGCCCGCCGCGCCGCCTGTCGAGAGGCGCGGGAGTGCCAGAAGCAAGTACGTGGCGAAAAAGTAGGCGGGGAGGAGTGAGCGGCCGCGCAGCCAGACCGCGACGAGGCCGACGCCGACCGGCGGCCAGGCGAGGGCCACGAAGTCCGGGGCCGCGGCCGTGAGTGTCGCGGGGAGGCCCACGGCCAGGCAGGCCACGAAAAGGACGGCGCTCTCACGGAGCGGTTGGCGAGGGGGCATCGGCTACTCGGGGCGAGTCGCGAGTGGAGTCCCCGTGAGGCTAGTCCGCCTCCCGGACGCGGGCCACCCGGCGAACGCGATCGGCGACGGAATTCGCCCCCCCGCCCCCGCTTTTCGACTGCTGGTGCGCGAGTTCACGCCTGGCGACAGCGAATGGCCCCCGCGACGAGGCGATTACTTCTTCGGCGCGGGCCGCAACCGCTCGAGTTTCGCCTTCGCCGCCGCCACCTCGACGCCGACCGCGTCGGCCGCCGCCTTGACCGGGGCGAACGCCACACCCGCGTCGGCGGCAGCTTTCTTCGAGACCGGGATCGCGTCGGTCGCCGGCTTCACGGCCGGCGTCAGCGCCGCGACCTTCTGTTGCGCCGCGACCGCCGCGGCTTGGTGGTCGGCGGCGGCCTTCACGTGCGCGGCGAGCTTGGCAGACGCGGTCGTGCTGACGGCGGTCCCGTCGGCCAGCGCCTTCCGCGCGGCGACGAGGGCCGCTTGCTGCGCGGCGTTCTGCTCGCCGGCGAGTTTCGACGCCGCGGCGAGGTCCGGGTTCTGCGGGGCCTTCGCGGCCGCCTCCGCGACCCGCTTCGCCACCTCCGCCGCGATCGGGGCCGTCACCTCGAGCGCGGCCGACTTGTTGGCCGCGGCCGGGAGCAGCGCGGCCGCCTTGTCCGCCTCGGCCTTCACCGCCGGCGACTGCGCGGCCATCGCCGCCGCCATCGCCGTGTGATCCGCGACGGCTTTTTGCGCCGCCGCGAGGTCGGCCGTCGTCTTGGCGAGGAGCGTCGCGGCCGCGTTGGCCCCGGCGTTGGCCGCGTCGAGTTTCGCCTGCGCCGCCGCAAGCGCGTCGGCATGAACTTTCGCCTTGGCCTCGGCCGCGACGACGGCGACCTCGGCGGCCTTGATCTGCTCGGCGACCGGCGCGGGGTTCGTATCGACCTGCGCGATCAGCCGGGCGTCGGCGAGGTTCCAGAGCAGCACGCCGCCGCCCCAGTCGCCGCCGACGACCTTGGTGTTGTCGTGGCTGACGGCGACCCGCAGGCCGACTTCGGGGGTCGCGGCGAACTGCTTGACCGCTGCGCCGTTGGCGTCCCAGACCTTGGCGACCTTGTCGCGGCCGGTGCTGGCGAGGCGGCCGTCCATGCTGAATCGCACGCCCTCGACGCCGCCGCCGTGGGCCGGCCAAGTCTTGACCTGCGTGCCGTTCTCCATCTCCCAGACCCGCACGGTGCCGTCGAGGCTGCCGGTCGCCAGCAGGTTCGAGTCGGCCCGCCAACTGACTTCGGTGACGCAGGCCGTGTGGCCGCGTAGTGAGTGGAACTCGCGCGCCGTCGCTGCTTCCCAGACGAACGCCCCGCCGTTGCGGTCGGCCGTGGCCAGCAACACGCCGTCGGGCGAGAACTCGACGGCCGTGACCCAGTCGGTGTGCTTCTTGATCTGGCTCAGCACCGCGCCGTCGGCCGTGGCGTAGACGCGGACCATGCGGGTCGTGGTGCCGACGGCGATCATCGTCTGGTCGGCCGAGATGTCGGCGGTCAGGACGGCGTCGGTCTCCGCGGAGCCGACCTCGGTGACCTTCGCCCCGGTCTCGACGTTGTACAGCACCGCCTTGCCCGACATCCCGCCGCGGCCGCCGGCGACGAGCAGGAACTTGGCGTTGCGCGAGAACTTGATGCTGTTGATCTGGCCGTGCTCGAACGGCAGGACGCCGAGCATGTCGCCGGTGTCGGCGTGGTAGAGGATGACTTGCTTCTGGCCGCCGACCGCGACCAGCGGTGCCCACGGACTCGTCGCCAGGCCCAACACCGCCCCCGGCCGGCGCGCGCGGCCAATCGGTTCGACGGCGAGCTTGCCGGGCAGCGGCATCGGCGGCGGGCCTTCGGGCTTGCCCTTGGCGACCGACTTCAGGCCGATCTCGACCTTAGGCTTGAGCACGACGCTGACCGCGCTCGTCGCGGTCTCCTTGCCACCTTGCTCGACCCAGAGCCGCAGGATGTCGATTTGCGCGTCGGGGATCTTCGTCTTCGACGGCGGCATCACCGGCTCTTCCTTGTGGGCCGTCATCGTGAACAGCCGCGACTTCTCGGCGTTGCCCGGCACGACGACCGCGCCCGACGACCCGCCCTGCATGGCGAGGCCGAAGGTGGCGAGGTTCAGCCCGCCCTTCTGCTTGTCCGCCCCGTGGCAGCCGGCGCAGTGCTGGCGAATCACCGGCATCACGTCGTCGTTGAACGTCGGGTTCTTGGCGTCGGCTTGAGCCAGCGCCGGCAGCATCGACAGTGTGAACAGGGCGAGCGTCGGGCGGGTCATGTCGAGGTCTCGGGTCGTGTCGGGTCAGTCGAGGAGCGTTGACGTTTGGGGAACCATCGCGCGAACGTAGTCGGAGTAAGCGTCCTTCATCGGCAGGTCGAGGTCTCGGCGGAGCCGTCGGCGGCGGGCGACTACTGCCGCGCCGGTCACCGGGTTCGTCGCCGGCAGGTCGAACGATTCCCAGACGACGCCGCAGCCGCGCTTGTGCCACGCCGGCAACTCGTCGGAATCGACGCCGAGCCGGAACAGCATCTCGTTCTTGTCCGCCACCGACTTGCCGACGAGGGCTTCCGTCGCTTCCGCGACGGTGCGGCCGGCCTTGCGGTGGCCCCAATAGCAGTGGGCGTTCAGCGCGTTACGGCTGGCGTCTTCGCTGCGCCAGCGGAAGTAATCGACGACGAGTTCGGCCGTCGGCAGTTGCGAGATGCGGCAGTCGAAGCAGGCCACCGCTCCTAAGAGCAGCGAGAACTTCCCACTCGCCTCCCCCGCGAGGACCGAGTTCAACTTGCGCAGCTTGCGGCCGAAGCCGTTCTCGCCGGCGTCGAAGAGCAGCGAGATTTCGTCGCTCTCGGTGTAGCCGTACACGAACCGGAAGCCGGTCGCAAGCATCAGGTGTTCGGTGGTCGCCAACATCATGTCGCGGAACTTCTCGTCGAAGGGTGCCTCGAAGGCGTGGACTTCCTTGGTGAGTCGCGTGAAACTCCGCCCGTCCAATCGCGCGACCATGTAGAGGCCGGGCAACACGCAGTGGTCGTGGGCCGTCTCGTAAACCCGCATCGCGCGGTCGAGGTCGTCGAACTTCATGGCGTCAGTCCCGCGTTGGTGCTACCCGGCCACAGTAGCCCTGTGGAGCGGGGACGCTTTCGTGCGACCGGGGGTTCACGGGGATTCGGCTTCCGTCGTAACGTCACTCGGCTTCCGCGGGGAGGCGGGCCAAGAACGGCCCCGGCGTCAACACCTCGACTTCCGGGAAAGCGGCTCGGAACAACTGCGCGTTCCAGTCTCTCGCAGTCATTAAACGTAGCAAGTGGTTGTCGCGGGTGACAACGAAGGTTGCCCCCGTCGCGATGGCCAGGTCGAGGTCCATCGCGTCGTCCACGTCGCTGGCGAGCGGGAACACTTTAGGCACGACAATCGCGACCTCGGCAACCCGGCGAATTTCGGCCACGAAGTCCCACATTCCGGCGTCTGTTAAGTCTGGGTTCCTCCGCCGAATTTCTGGCCGGCTTAGCACGTCGGTCACTTCTACGAGAATCGCTTCGCTACACCACAACTTCACTGCACTACCCACAGCTTTGAAGCAGCGGCGTGCGGTGCCTCGACCGGTCAGCGCCTGGACATACACGTTGCAGTCGAACACCGCGTCGATCACGAGTGCGACTGACGTTTTGCAGCCACATCCCGTCGGACTTGATGGATCAGTTCGACGAGTTCCTCCTGGCTCCGGTCGCCCTCGGCGTAAGCGTCGTGGAGCGGCTTCACGATGGTCTCGAAGTCGATCGGCGGCGTCATGTGCGGTCGCAATAGTTCCCGCACGTATTCCGGGACGGACTTTCCGACGCGGGCGGCCTTTTCGCCCAGCAGCGTCTCGTTCTCTTCCGTCAGCTCGATGGTGATGGCCATGTCGGCTCCGGGTCAGTGGTTGAACATGAACTCGCGCGAGTTCAGTAGCGCCCAGAAGACGTCTTCGAGCGACTGCTGTTTGGCGGCCGGCGGGGCGGCGTTCACCGCGTCGGTCAGGTTCTTCAACTCTACCGCCGTCGGGGCGCGGCACACCGCCCGCAGGTACATCAACTCGACGATTTGCTGCGTCGTCCGCTTCTCGGCGAGCATCTTGCCGACGAGGTTGCCGGCCTGAATCTTCGGCGACACCGTGTCGCCGTTCATCAGGTGCAGGCTCTGTGACAGCGTCGGCTCCAGCCGCACTTCGCAGGCGCAGACCGTCTCGCGGCTCGGCCGGCCGAAGGTCGTCAGGAAGTAGTTCGAGGTCGTGCCGTCGGCGATCTGCACCGCGCGCGCGCCCTGCGGCAGGCCGGGGAACTTGTTGCGAGCGTCGGTCACCTGGCTGATGATGTCGAGCATCGTTTCGGCGCGGATGCGGCGGATCGGCCCGCGGGCGAAGTTGCGGGTGTCGCCCTCGTTCGACTTCGTCGCCACCGTCGAACGCTGGTAGGCCGCACTCGTACAGATGTCGCGGACCAGCTTCTTGAAGTCGTAGTTGTACGACGTGAACTTCGCCCCGAGCGCGTCCAACAATTCCTGGTTGGACGCGGGGTTCGAGATACGCACGTCGTCCACCTCGTTGATGATGCCCATGCCGAAGAAGTGGCTCCAGACCATGTTCGACAGGTTCTTGGCGAAATACGGGTTCTCCGGCGACGCCAGCCAGTTGGCGAGCACTACGCGGCGGTCCTTGCCGGCCACGACGGGCTTGGCCCCGCCGAGGAACTTCGGCGGCATCGGCTTGCCGTAAAGAGGGTGGTTGACCTCGCCGCCGCCGTTGAAGACGACGAGTTCGCGCGGATCCTCGGCCTGCTTGCGTCCGACCTGGCTGAAGAAGGCCGCGAAGCCGTAGTAGTCGTCCATCGTCCAGCGGTCGAACGGGTGGTTGTGGCACTGCGTGCATTGGATCCGCATGCCCATGAACACTTGGGCCACGTTCTCCGTGACCTTCACAATGTCGCGTTCGATCTGGTAGTAGTTCGACGGCGGGTTCTTGAAGGTACCGCCGGACGCCCCGAGCAATTCCCGCACCCAAACATCTGTAGGGACGTTCTTGGAGATTTTCTCCTGCAGCCAGGTGTAGTACAGTAACATCGCCTTGGAGCTAACATCATTCGACGAGCGGATTTGCAGCAATTCGGCCCACTTCAACACCCACAACTCCGAGAATTCCTTGCGCTCCAAAAGTTCATCGACCAGCAGATCGCGCTTGTTGGGAAGCGTGCCGACCATGAAGCGGGCGTACTCCTCGGGCGTCGGCAGGGTGCCGGTGATGTCGAGGTAGACACGGCGGGCGAAGGTCGGGTCGTCGCAGACGGCCGACGGATCGACGCGCAGCTTCTTGAGCTTGGCGTTCACGAGCGTATCGACGTAGTTGAACTCGGCGGCGGCGGTCGGCGTGAACTGCAAGCCCTTTGGCAGCGTCACGAACGGCACGCCGACGGTGAAGGTGAAGTAGCGGGCCATGACGAACGCCTCGCCGCGCTCGTTGCCGGTGACGCCGGCGTCCCCGTCGGCGACGACCTTGGCGGCGTTATCGTTGTTCGACAGGTACAGTGAAGTCGTGGTTACGTCGCGGTCGGTGCCGTCGGAATACTTGGCCCGCACGACGAGGCGTTGTCGTTCGCCCTTGCCGTCGAGGACGGCGGAGGGCGGGAAGACTTCCAAACTCGTCGGCGTGGCGACGGTCGCGGCGTCGGCCGGGGCGTCGGCTTCGAGCCAGCGCATTAGCGTCTGGTAGTACTCGTCGTTGTCCTTGATCTTGGCCCCGCCGGTGTGCGGAACCTTGCCGGTCGCCTTGTCGATCAGCAGCGACTCGGCCGGCATGGCGAGGTTGATGCGCCGGCCGTTGACCTCGTGGGTGAGGCGGAAGTGGTCGCCGTCGGGGTCGAAGCCGAAGAGCGACAGGCGGAAGCCGTCCTTGCCGCGGGCCGCGCCGTGGCACGCGCCGGAGTTGCAGCCCGACCGCAAGAATACCGGCATCACGTCGAGCTTGAACGAGACCGGCCGGTCGGCCTTGGCGTTCACGACCTTGACCGGCACCTTGACCGTCTGCCCGGCCGCGATCACGGTCATCTCGGTGACGCCGTCGGCGACGGGGTAAACGACGTTCTTGTCGAGCCGAATCAGCGCCGGGTTGGCGAAGGTCACCTGGGCGGCGTCGGTCAGGTCGCGCGTCAGGCCGTCGGGTTGCGTGAGCTGGACGATGAAGCTCTGGCGGTCGCGGGCCGTCTCGAGGTTGATGTCCGGCGGGTAGACGGCGACCTTCGCGGCCGGCGCGACCGCCACCGGCGGCACCGCCGCAGCCACTTGTGTCGCGGGGGTCTGGGCGGACGCGGCGGCGGCGAGCGACAGGCAGGCGGTCAGGGCGAGCGTGAAACGCATGGGGCATTCCTGAAGCGGGGCGGGGCGGGCGTCGGCACAACGTCGCGGGCGTTAGCCCTTCTTCTCAGGCAATTTCGGGGCCGGCACGGGCACCGGGGCCGGCGCGGGTGCAGGCGTCGCCGGCTTGCCGGCCTTCTCGCGCTCGTCCTGCTCCTTGCGGAGCTGTTCGAGGCGCGTCAACGGCTTCGCGGTCGGCGGCGCGACGGCCACGGGGGCGACCGGAGTCGGCGGGGCGGCCACGGCGACCGGCGCGGCGGGGGCGACTTTGGGCGGCAGCGGCACATCGACGCGGAACTCGCCGCCGCCGACGTTCTGCACCACGAACTCGCCGTTGACCGGGATGACGACCTGCACGAACAGGTTGTGCTTCCCGGCCGGCGTCGCCTTGTCGGTCGCCACCGCGAAGCCGAGTTCCTTCGTGTCCTTGGTCA
>JANXTD010000177.1 GCA_025352585.1 Fimbriiglobus sp. | reverse complement strand
CGTCTCGCCGCGCTGCACACCGTCGAGGGCGCTGCGGCCGGTGGCGTGTTCGAGCACTTCCATCGACGCGGTGTAGCGGGGGTTCACGTCAACCAAGTGAAGGAACCCGTTCCCGTCCACGATGTCAAGACCCCACGGTAGACACAACTCACGCAACGAGTCGGTTCTACCGAGCTTCTCTTGGATCTCCCAATCAAACTCCTTGCTGAAGTCGTGCGGGCCGACACTGCCGGCGTATTGAAACCTCCCCGCGTGCAGCCAGTCCGTCCCGACGAGTTGTTCCGTCACGCCTACATAAGTCCTGACATCGGCACGCCCGAAGAACGCGACCGAGTAGCATTTGCCCGAAACAAACTCTTGGAGATAAGTTCCGACTTGCGGCGTGAGATCAGTCGCCCATGACACCCCGAGGCCGCCGGAACTACCGAACGATTTCCGCAACCACTTCACGCTCCCGTCAGCCTCACCCTTCAGGACAACTTTCGGTATCCCAGTGATCCTGTCGATCATTTCTTCCATTGCAGCCTGACCGCGCACCTGCCGTAGCGCGTGCCCCACGTTCCCCCACAGCGGCCGCTTCGCGGCGATGCGGTCAACCAAATCGGGGTGATTCTCCAGCCCCCCCGTGTACAGCCACGGCATCGACGGGAAGCTGTCGGCCAAGCGTTCGAGGCCGTCGGGGTAGTCGGCGAGTTCGCAGCGCTTGACGGTGGCGTAAGCCGTTGCGTCGCGGTCGGCGAACAGGTCGGCGGCGTGCGGCGTCAGGCCGGCGCGGCGGGCCGAGTGAATCGCGGCGCGGGCGCTCGCCCCGAGGATCAACACGTCGCTCACTGGCCGCTGTCGTTCGGCACGGGCAGGTCGAACTTGCGGCGCAGCCAGCGGATCTCGGGCATGCGGATCACGGCCATCACGTCGGAGTAGTCGTCGGTCCAGGTTTTCACCTCGGGCAGCACCGGAAGCTCGCGCCACGGCAACTTCGAGAAGCCGCTGTTGGGGTTGTCGAACAGCCAGTAACCGGCGGTCCCCGCGACGGAACCGTAACGCTCGCGGCTCGCCACGCCGGTGATGTCGTCGCCGAGGTCGTCGTCGGTTTTGGCCAACAGCACCCACGACGAGCGCGTCTTGCCGGAGGGGTCCTCCTCGTTGTCGCTGAACACGCGGCACTTCAAGCCGGTGTCCGACGCCAGCCGCGCGACGACCGGCTCCAGGTCGATGTACCGATTCGAGATGTGCAACGCGAGCAACCCATGCTCGGTCAGTCGCGACTTGTACAGCTCCATTGACTGCTTCGTCAACAGGTGAATCGGGATCGAGTCCGAACTGAAGGCGTCGATCAGTAGCAGGCCGTAGCGATCGGCGGTCGGCTCCAACTGGAGGCGGGCGTCGCCGAGGACGATGTTAACAAGTGCGCCGCGCTTCTTGGCGTCGTTGACGTAGGTGAAGTAGTCGCCCTTCTCCATCATCTCGACGACGTGGCGGTCGATCTCGTAGTACGTCAACTTTTGGCCCGGCAGCGCGTAGCACGACACGGAGCCGGTGCCGAGGCCGACCATGCCGATGTGGCCCTTCGGCTCGACCTGCCGGAAGCGGTGGACGATCGCGCCAACCGGGCCGGTCCGGTGGTAGTACGTCAGCGGCTCCTGAGCGAAGTCGAACGACTTCTGCATCCCGGCAATCGCCAGCACGCCCCACGGGTTCGACGCCGCGAACAGGGGCACGTCGTCGAGGACCGGTACCGTCCAGGTGCCGACGGCCTGCACGCCGTGTAGCGTGGTGCCGTGCAAGAGTTTGCGGAACGGCTGGCGGTACATGTAGCGGTAGACGTTGTCGCGGCCGTCGGCCCCGGCCGACTCGGTCGGGTCGGTGACTTCGAGCGAGAACGGCTTGTAGAACTCGTTGTACTGCTCGACCTTCATGATGCCGAAGTAGCTGCGCACCGAGTGCTCGGCGTTGCTGTTCTCGTGGTCGCGGTACAGATTCACGCCTAGCACAGCGGCGACGCACAGCCCGAAGCGCAACGGCCGGTCGATGGAGAAGAAGCACAACATGCACGGCAGCGCGTACAGCGGCAACATCACCAGCGTCTTGGCCGGCATCACGTACTTGACGTTGCAGTACGTGGCGATGGAGGTGATCCCCTCGGCGCACCAGCGCACGGCGGGGAAGAACCACGACGCCTCTCGGGCCGCGTAGAAAACCGCGACCATCAGCCCCACCAGCAGCGGCGGCACGGCGAAGTCGAGGCCCAGCGCGACCCGGCGGGCTAGCAACGAGCGTGGCACCGTCGCCGGCTCGGTCAGGACCGGAACCAACATGCAACCCAGGGCAATCGCGATGGGGTACTCGTAGTCGGACGTGAACAGCACCGGGGCCAGCAGCGCGTTGAAGATGCCGCCGAGGACGCCGCCGACGGAGATCCACAAGAAGTATTCGGTCAGGTGCGCCGGGGCCGGCCGGGCCAGTGCGAGTTCGCTGTGCATCAGCAGCGCGGTGAAGAAGTAGACGATCAGGTGAATCGCCAGCGAGTAGAACTTGAACTCGCCCATCGCCCCGGAGGTCAGCACGAACACCAGCAGCAGCGACAGCACGGGGCTGAGGTTGCCGATCAGCGGGCGGAACCAGGCCGGCAACTTGGCGAAGGCGATGATGAAGGTCAACAGGTACAGCGCGAGCGGGATCACCCACAGCAGCGGGTCGGAGGCGATGTCAGTCGTCATGTGGAAGGTCACGCCGAGCATCAGGCTCGACGGCACGAAGGCGTAGCCGACCCAGCGCAGGCGATCGACCCACGACGGCGGCGGCCCGACAACGGCGGGGGCCGTCTTCGACGCGCTCGGCTTCGGTTGCGGCGGGCGCAGGGGGTTGTTGGCCGCGTTGGCGCACAGCACGACCAGCCCCAACAGCAGCGCGAACCCGCCGGTCCAGAGCCACGCCTGTTGGCTCAGCGTCAGCCGCGGCTCGATGAGGATGGGGTAGGCCAGCAGCGAGATCAGGCTGCCGGCGTTGCTCGCGGCGTAGAGGAAGTACGGGTCCTTCGCCGACGGGTGGCCGGTGAAGGTGAACCACTTTTGCAGCAGCGGCGCACTCGTCGAGACGACCAAAAACGGCAGGCCGATGGCGACGGTCAGCAGCAGCAGCACGCCGAGGATCGGGTACGACTCGCCGGTGGGGGCCAGCGAGCGGAACACGGCCACCGGCGAGTGATCCGGGGCGAGCACACTCATACCGAGCAGCCACGCCAGCGCCAAACCCAGCACGCTGCGGTGCAGCAGGGTTTGCGGCTTGGCCGTCAGGCGCGAGGTGACGGTGTGCGAGTAAAGGTAGCCTAAGAGCAGAAGCATCTGGAAGAACACCATGCAGGTGTTCCAGGCCGCGGGGCTGCCGCCGAGCAGCGGCAGGATGCGCTTGCCGACCATCGGCTGGACCATGAACAGGAGCATGGCGCTAACGAAGATCGTCGCGGCGAAGAGCGCAGGCACGGTCGGCTCCGGGTCAGGTGGGCGAGAGATCCGATGGGCGTCGGCGGCGCGCCTGAGTCCCGTCTGGTCTTCTGTATGAGGGCGCTGAGAGGCCGGTCTTCCGGCCCTAGGCCGGTCTTCTGTAGCTGGCCGCTGTGAGGCCGGTCTGACT
>JANXTD010000147.1 GCA_025352585.1 Fimbriiglobus sp. | reverse complement strand
GATCGGTTCCTTGTCGTGAACCCGCATCCGCAAACCCATTCCAGCCCCTTATGACAGTCGCCCGAAGGCACGCCGTGAGTTTCGCCAATGCCACACCTTATCGCGGCAGTGCAAGTCGGCAAAGCCCGCTTTCGCCACTTTTAGCCCAGCCGGTCCAGGTCGCGCAGCCGCCGGTCGGCGTCGAACGTCGGCGGCGGCAAGCTCTCCGCCAGCGCCAGGGCGTCGGCTTCGCTCAAGTCGAGCTTGGCCGTGCCGTGGCCGCGGAAGACGGGCAGCTTCTTTTTCAGGGCGATGATCTCCCGGCGGGTGCGGCCCTTCGGCGAATCGGGCCAGCGGCCGATGCAGGCGTGGAAGTCGAAAAAGACCGGTACCACGGCTTGCAGGTACTTCCAGTAGCCGGGGTTGTCGGTCTGGATCACGAACGCCCCGCCGGGCTTCAGCGTGCGGTGGGCCAGGGCCAGGAACGTCGGCGTGATCAGCCGGCGGTGGACCTGCGCCGGGTCGTAGAACGGCTGCGGGTGGTAGCAGTGCAGTTCGTCCACGGTCCCCGGCGCGACGAACTTTTCGAGCAACTCGTGCCCGCCCAGCACGGCGAACTTGAGGTTCGGCAGGCCGCGCTGGTTGCCGCGCTTGCGGGCGTAGCGGATCACCACGGGCAAAATGTCGGTGCCGAAGTGGTCGTGCGTCGGCCGGGCGATGGCGCTGCCGATGAGGTAGCGGCCGTTGCCACAGCCGAGGTCGATGACCACCGGGGCGTCGCGGCCGAAGAGTTCGCGCCAGTTCAGCGGGCCGTCGGCCGGCATCGCCTTGAGGGCGGTTTGCGTCCACTTCGACGCGGCGATGACCTGGCCGGGGAAGGCGACGCCGAACTCGCGCTCGGCCGCGGGTGTGGGCGAGTGGTGCTGGTCCCGGCGGCTGGGGTCGGGCGGCGTCGGCATCGCCCTAACTTACGGATTGGGCGGGTCGATCGTGACGAACTTCTCCGCGGTCAGCGGCGTCGCCTCGCCGTCGGCCGACAGCTTGAACACGAACGCCGCGCGGCCAGGGGTCCGCGCCGTGTAAGTGATCGCGTAAACCAGTTCGCCCTCCGCGAGGGCCGTCTGCGGCTCGAAGACGAGCTCCCCGTTCACGGCATTCGACTTCGCCGGGCCAACCTGCTTCGCCTCGACCTCCGCCGGCAGCCTGACCCGCAAGACGACGTTTTTGGCGTCCCGCGAGCCGGTGTTGCGGACGCGGTACCTCACCACCGCTTGCGTGCCGGCCACGACGAGGCCCGGTAGCAGTTCGATGTCGTACTTCAGCGCCGCGACGCCGGTGAACGTCGTCGTGACGGTCTTCGCCTGCTCGACCCCGCGGCCGCCGTCGGCGTTGACGGCGACCATCTTGGCCCCGGCACGGCTGCCGACGAGCGTGAAGCGGACCGTCGCCGTTTCGCCCGGCCCGAGCGGCCCGTTCTTGCGGTCGGTCGGCACGTCCCACACCAGTTGGTCGCGCGTCCGCTGCCCGCCGTTGGTGATCTTCTTCACCGTACAGTCGGCCGGCACGTCGGCGACGACCCGCACGCTGTTCAGCGTCGTGTTGCCGGTGTTGGTGACGCTGACGGCGTACTCGGCCGGCTCGTCGAGCGACTTCGTGGCCGGGCCGGTCACGTCGAGTTTCAGGTCGGGCGACATCACCCGCGTGACGCTCTTGGCCGGCTCCGTGATCCCCTTCACGTCGCCCGACTTGACGTTCGACGTGGCGACGAACTCGGCCCCCTTCTCCTTGGCCCGCACGCGGTACTCGATCGTGCGCGACTGCCCCGGCGCGAGTTCCTTGATGCGCCAACTGCGCTGGCCGGGGTTGCTCGTCGGCTCGCTGTCGTTGTCGGCGACGAACTCGAAGCCCTTCGAGATGTCCTCGACGACCTCGACATCCTTCACCGTGACGCGGCTGACGTTCTTGACCAGCACCCGCACGGGGATCGGCTCGGTGCCGACGGCCTTCTCGGGGGCCGACTTGGTGACCGTGACCTTCGGCTTCTCGTGGTCGGTCGTGACCGCCTGGCCGTGCTCGAAGCCGACGAACGCCTTGGCCGTGACACTCTTGGCGTCCATGTTCATGGTGTACGTCAGCGTGATCTCCTTGGTCGCCCCCGGCTTCAACTCGCTGAACGTCCAGACGAGTTCTTTCACCCCGGCGGCCGCCGGCTCCGGTTGCGGCTCGGCCACCGGCGGCGCGTTGACGCCCTCGGGCGGGAACGGGTGCCGCACCCGCACCCGGTAGGCCGTGGCGCTCGACGTGTTCGACACGACAATCCGGTAAACGAGCGGCTTGCCGGGGGCGAGGTGGGCCGGGGCGCGGACCTGGATGCGCACCACCGGCGTGGCCGGGTCGGCGACACCCGCGCCGCCACCGCTGAACTCGCCCGGCGGCGCGACGCGGCCGGGCTGCGTGAACTGCGCCGGCGTGACCTCGGGGTCGTAGCGCTCGTCGTCGGCTTCTTGCGCGAAGGCACCGGGCGCGACGAGGGTCAGAGCGAGCAGTGCCAACAATCGCATAATTCGGCCCTTCCGTCGGCCGGGGAAAATCGACACGCCCCCCGCGGCGAACTAGAATTACCACGGCGACGCAAACCGGCGAAAGCCCAACCGCCAGGACAAGACAGTAAGAATTTTGCCGCGGAGGCGCAGAGACGCGGAGAAAACCAAAACCAAGATTTGGTTGAAAACACGGGATTGGGCTTTGGTTTTCTCCGCGTCTCTGCGCCTCCGCGGCAAAAATACTTTTGCGATACCCACCGATCACTCAGGAGAGTCTTGATGTTCCGCCGACTGTTGACGATGACTGCCGCGGTCGCCCTGCTGGCGCTGCCGGCGCGCGGCGAAGAGCCGGCGAAGCCCAACCCCTTCGCCGACAAGCCGGCCAAGGACGCGAAGGACCCCAAGAAGGACGACGGCGACAAGAAGGACGACACCAAGGCGGCCCGCGTCGCCCACATCAAGCTCGCCGGTGACCTCAGCGAGGCCCCCACCGGCGAATCTCTCTTCGGCGCGCCCGGCGAGAACCTCCGCGCCAAGCTCGACCGCATCCGCAAGGCCGGCAAGGACGACCGCGTCAAGGGGCTGTACCTCGAACTCGGCGACCTCAGCGTCGGCTTCGGCAAGCTCAACGAGGTCCGCGTGGCGCTGGCCGACTTCCGCAAGTCGGGCAAGAAGGTCACCGCGTTCGCCGAGGAGATGGGCGCGAAGTCGTACCTCGTCGCCCTCGGCTGCGACGCCATCGTGCTGCCCGAGTCCGGCGGCCTGTCGGTCTACGGCCTCCGCGCCGAGGTGACCTACTACAAGAACACGCTCGACTTCTTGAAGCTCAAGGCCGACGTGTTAAAGATGGGCAACTACAAGAGTGCCGTCGAACCTTATCTGACCGACACCATGTCGAAGGAGAACCGCGAGCAGCTCGAAAGTATTTTGGGCGACGAGTACGACAACGAAGTCGTCGGCGCGATCGTCAAAGGCCGGCCGGCCAAGAAGTTCGACGCTGCGCAGGTGAAGGCCATCATCGATCAGGGGCCGTTCACCGCCAAGAAAGCCCTCGAACTGGGCCTCGTCGATCATTTGGTCTACCAGGACCAAATCCCCGCGTTCTTCAAGAAGCAACTCGGCGTCGAGGACGTGCGGGTTGTGGAGAACTACGGCAAGGCCGCGGCCAAGGACGCCGACTTCTCGAACCCCTTCAAGCTGCTTGAGGCCCTCAGCCCGGCCAAGAAGAAAGAGTCGAAAGAGCCGAAGATCGCCGTCATTTACGTCATCGGCGGCATCGCCTCGGGCAAGGGCGGCGTCAACCCCTTGATGGGCGGCAGCAGCGTCGGCTCGGAGACGATCGTCAAGGCGATCCAGGACGCCGAGAAGAACCCCACCGTCAAGGCGATCGTGTTGCGAATCGACAGCCCCGGTGGCAGCGCGCTGGCGAGTGACATGATTTGGCGCGCGACCAAGACCTGCACGAAGCCGGTTGTCGCCAGTATGGGCGACGTGGCGGCTAGCGGCGGCTATTACGTCGCGATGGCGGGCAAGAAAATCTTCGCCGAGCCGGGGACTGTCACCGGTTCGATTGGCGTTTTCGGCATGAAGATCGTGACCGGTGGCCTCGAAGAATTCGCCGGCATGAAGACTGTCGTCATCAGCAAGGGTCAGAACTCCGGCGTGAACTCGACGACGTTTGCCTGGAGTGAGTCCGAGCGCAAGGCCATGACGGCGACGATTGAGGAAATCTACGACCAGTTCATCGACAAAGGCCTCGAAGGTCGCAAGGCCGTTGGCGTCGATATGGACCGCGCCAAGTTGCTCTCCCTCGCCGGCGGCCGCGTCTGGACCGGCCGGCAGGCCAAGGCGGCGGGCCTCGTGGACGAGTTGGGCACCATCGACGACGCGATTGCGTACGCCAAGACCCTGGCGAAGATCGACCCGGCGACCGAGATGGAACTGTACCAACTGCCGAAGGGCGGCAGCTTCCTCGACAAGCTCGCCGACGGCGACCTCGGCTCGCCGTTCGGCGCGCTGCGGTCGATCCCCGGTGCCGAGAAGGCGATGAAGATGGCGGCCCCGGTGCTGAACACCGCCAACGACCCGGTGAAAATGTTGATGCCCTTCATGATCGAGTGGAAGTAGGCGAGAAGAAATTTTGCCGCTGAGACGCAGACGCGCGGAGAAGACCGAAACCCAAGATTTGGTTTAAAACACGGATTTGGGCTCTGGTCTTCTCCGCGCCTCTGCGTCTCCGCGGCAAAATTCTTACTTGCTTTCAGTCAGTGAACCCCCCGCCATTTCGCCGGTTACTCGGGTATCTACCCACGGGAATTCGACCATGACAGACGCCACACGAACCCTCACCCTGCGCGACAAGGTTCTCGGCGGTGGCCGGCTCAACTTCGGCGAGGGCGTTCACCTCGACCGGCACGCCGACTTGGCGACGCTCGGCGAGATGGCCAACCACATTCGCGAGGCCAAGAACGGCAACGTGACGTACTACAACGTCAACCAGCACCTCAACCCGACCAACGTTTGCGTCTACCGCTGCAACTTTTGTGCGTTCCGCGCCGACTTGAAGTCCGACCGCGGCTACGTCATGTCCGACAAGCAAATCCTGGAGCGCGCCTGCAACGCCACGAATGCCGGGGCGACCGAGTTGCACATCGTCGGCGGCTTACACCACCAGAAGCCGTTTTCGTGGTACAAGGGCATTCTGTCGCTCATCCACAATGAGTACCCCGACCTGCACCTCAAGGCGTGGACGGCGGTCGAGTGGGACTGGTTCCAGCGCTTAACGAAGCGGCCCATCGGCGACCTGATTGCCGAGATGAAGGACGCCGGGTTGGGCAGTTTACCGGGCGGCGGGGCGGAGATTTTCGAGCCGAGCGTGCGGTCGCAACTCTGCGAACACAAGGCCGACGGCTCCGAGTGGCTCAAGATCCACCGCGCCGCCCACGCCGCCGGGTTGCGCTCTAACGCGACGATGCTGTACGGCCACATCGAGACGGCCGAGCACCGCATCGATCACCTGTTGCAACTGCGCAATCTGCAAGACGACACCGGCGGGTTTCAAACCATGATTCCGCTGGCGTTCCACCCCGACAACACCCGGCTGTCCCACATTCCCAAGCCGTCGGGGATCATGGATCTGCGCACGATGGCCGTCAGCCGCATCATGCTCGACAACTTCCCGCACATCAAAGCCTACTGGATCATGTTGACGATGAAGATCGCGCAAGTCGCGCAAAGCTACGGGGCCGACGACATTGACGGCACCGTCGTCCACGAGAAGATCTACCACGAGGCCGGCAGCGACAGCCCGCAAGAGTTGAGCGTGGCTGACTTGCGGCAACTGATCGTCGAGGCCGGCCGCGACCCCGTCGAGCGCGACACGCTGTACCGCGAAGTCGTCCGCGAGCCGGGCCGGGCACCGAAGGCGGGCCGGCGACTGGCTCTGGTGTAATAGCCGATTACGCGTGGTATTTCTTGTAGATCCCCGTGAGGCCCAGCGGCTCGACGCGCAGGTCGTCCACCGGTTGCCGGGCGAGCCACGACAGCAAGTCCGGTGTCGGGCCGTGGTAGTCGAAGTCGAGCCGGCCGCCGTCGAGCGCCCCCGGCGGCAGCGGCGTGCCGGTCGGGCCGGCCGTCGGCGTCGCGGCGGGGAACGTCCCGGCGACGTGCCGGCCGTCGCGCAGTTCGC
>JANXTD010000110.1 GCA_025352585.1 Fimbriiglobus sp. | reverse complement strand
CTCACCGGGGGACTTTCGTGGGCGGAAGATGCACTCGGAGGACTGTCGTCCCCCGCTCGCCGGGAGTTAATGCCGAGCCGCACGGCGAGTCCTCGGCGGGTAAGTCAACGCCAGGCCGGTGGCGTACAGCGCCGCCCCCATCACCGCGGGGGCCAGGTGGACCGGGTCGGTGTAGCCGATGGCGAAGTGCACGCCGACGGCGGGGCCGAAGCCGGCGAGGCCCGCGACCGCTAGCGCCTGCCAGCGCGACCGCGACGGCCGGCCGCGCCAGACGCACGCGGTCGCGGCGACGCCGGCCGACACCAGCGCCCCGCCGAAGCCGGTGCGGTCGTGGGCGATCAGCGGCACGAGCCGCGGGTTCAGGGCGTCGAGTTCCGCCACGCTCACGCCCAGGTACTCAAGGTCTTGCGGCACGAACACGGCCGTCGCCCCCATCACCAGGATGACGACGCCGGCCCCGGTCGCCCCGAGGCACGCCGCGAGCAGGCACGCCGTCCCGACGCCGCCGGCCGAGCGCCACGCCGGCCGCGCGACCGGAGCGACCTCCCGGCAGCCGCCGCGACTGCGGGCCATCCCGAGGAGGTAGCACGGCAGCAGCGTCAGGGTTGCCGTGGCGTGCCAGGCGTCGAGGTAGCCGCGGCCGAGGTAGGCGAAGAAGCTGGCGAAGCCGACGGCCCCGCTCAGCAGCAGGGCCCACCAGGCCCAGCCGGCCCGCTCGCGCAGCGGGAATTCGACGAGCCACAGGTAGAGTACGCCGACGGCGACCGCGACGCCGCCGAACGCCGCGCGGTCGTGGACCATGAAGTGGACGACGCGGCAGCCGTGCGCCGCGCACAACTCCGCGGCGGTCATGCCCAGGAACGCCTCGTCGTGCGGCAGGAAGTGCCCCGTCGCCGCCAGGAACAGGGCCGCGCCGCCGCCGGCGATCAGGCCCAGCGCCAGGGCCGCCAGCGCCGGCCGGCCGTCGCCCAGCAGGGCCGTCAGGAAGCCCCGCTCGTCGCCCGCCGGCGGTCCCATCGCCTGCCCGCCCGTGAAGTTCGCGTCGAGTGTCACACTTGTCCTACCGCCAGTCCGCGACGCGGGCAACCGCTCGCCGGCGGCCTGTCCATTGACGTTGATCGGAGCGAAGTCTAGGATTGGTGTTTCGCCTCGCGCTAACTCCCTCACGGACCGCGACCCTGGTGCCACCCCTCACCCCCAGTGACCGGCTCGAACTCGTCGCCAAGGCCCAAGCCGCGCAGGGCCGGCCGGTCGTCGTCAAGCTCGGCGGCAGCGCGATGGAAGACCCGGCGGCGACCCGCGGCACCCTCGAAGCCGTCGCCGAGTTGCAGGCCGCCGGCTTCAAGCTCGTCCTCGTCCACGGCGGCGGAAAGCCGATCGACCGCGCCATGACCGCCGCGGGACTGACGCCGGTCAAAGTGCAGGGCCGCCGCTTCACCGACGACGCGACGCTCGCGATCGTCGTCGAAGTCCTGGGCGATTTGAACGCCGGCCTCGAGCGCGACCTGCGCAACCTCGGCGGCCGCGCCCTGGGCTACGGCGAACTCGCCGGCTTCCCGCTGTTCGGTGAACGCCTGTTGCTGCCCGGCCTCGACCTGAACCCCGTCGATCTCGGCCGCGTCGGCACGGTCACCCGTGTCGAGGTCGCCGCGCTGCTCGCCACGCTGAAGGACGCCGTGCCGGTGCTGCCGTCGCTGGCCGTGAGCGACGACGACGGCGGCTGGCTCAACGTCAACGCCGACACGGTTGCCGCCGCGGTCGCCAAGGCCCTCGGTGCCGAGACGGTGCTGTTCCTCACCGACACCCCCGGTCTATTGCGCGACCTGGCCGACCCCGCTTCGCGCATCGCCGAACTCACGCGGGCCGAGTGCGAACAGCTCCTGCACGACGGCGTCATTACTGGCGGCATGGTGCCCAAGGTCGAAGCCTGCTTCGACGCCCTCGACGCCGGCGCGAGGCGTGCCGTCATCCTCGACGGCCGCGACCCGCACGCGCTGCTCGACGACGCCCTCGGCCGCCCCGCCGGCACCGCCATCCGCGCCCGCGAACCAGGCCGGAGGGCGAGTGTTCCGTAGCTGGCCGCGAGGCCGGTTCTTCCGGCCCTAGGCCGGTCTTCTGTAGCTGGCCTCTGTGAGGCCGGACCCGCTCCCCACACCGGGGGGCTGTGTCATGCAGGAAACGTGTCCGGCCTCACAGAGGCCAGCTACAGAAGAGAAGACAAGCCGGCCCGCGACGCGGATGTGACGAACCGCCCCGACTCACTGTTGAAGCTTCTGCGACACCCCGAACCCGACACCCGACACCCGAGTTGCCGCGATGACCGAGACCCTCGAGACGCTGAGTTCCGCCGAGATCATCGCCAAGGCGAAGGCGCACCTCACCGGCAACTACACGCGCTTCCCCGTGGCCCTGGTGCGCGGCGAAGGCTCGCACGTCTGGGACGCCGAGGGCAACCGCTACCTCGACTTCTTCCCCGGCTGGGGCTGCGGCATCCTCGGCCACTGCCCGCCGCGCGTCGTCGAGGCGGTGCGCGACCAGGTCGGCACCTTGATTCACGTCCCCAATAGCTGGTACACCGAGCCGCAGGCGGTCCTCGGCGAACTCCTCGCGGAGCGCACCGGCTGGGGCGGCCAGGTCTTCTTCTGCAACTCGGGTACGGAGGCCAACGAGGCGGCCATCAAGCTGGCCCGGCTCAACGGCGCGGCCCGCGGCAAGTACAAGATCGTCACCTTCACCGACAGCTTCCACGGCCGCACCATGGGCAGCCTCTCGGCGACGGCCCAGCCGAAGTACCACGCCGGCGTCGGCCCGATGCTCCCCGGCTTCGTCTACGCCCCCTACGGCGACCTCGACGCCCTGACGAAGCTCATCGACGCCGAGACCTGCGCGGTCATGATCGAGCCGATCCAGGGCGAGGGCGGCGTCAACATCCCGCCGCCCGGCTTCCTCGAAGGCCTCCGCGCCCTCTGCGACGCCCACGGCATGCTGCTGATCTTCGACGAGGTCCAGACCGGCATGGGCCGCACCGGCAAGTGGTACGCCCACCAGCACTGGAACCTCGTCCCCGACATCGTCACCCTGGCGAAGGCCCTGGCCGGCGGCATCGCCCTGGGTGGCTTGGTCGCCCGCAACGAGGTCGCCGCGTACCTCAAGCCCGGCACGCACGCCGCGACCTTCGGCGGCAACCCCGTCGCCGCGCGGGCCGGCATCGCCACCGTCGAGACGATCGACGACGAGAACCTCCTGGAGCGCGCCCACCAGGTCGGCGAGCGCTTCCGCGTGCGGCTCACCGAGGTCATGGCCAAGTGCTCGCTCGTCACCGAGCTGCGCATCATGGGCGCGATGATCGGCGTGCAACTCGCCGTCGAGGGCGCGCCGATCGTCGGCAAGTGCCTCGAACGCCGGCTGCTGGTCAACTGCACCCACGGCACCGTCCTGCGGCTGTTGCCGGCGATCAACCTGACCGACGACCTGATCGACGAGGGCTGCGACATCCTCGCGGAAGTCCTGATCGCCCACGAGGCCGACGCGAAGTGACTGCCAACCTTACCCCGCTGAACCCCCTCGCAATGCGCCACTTCCTCAACCTGTTCGGCACGAGTCCCGACCTGCTGCGGCACCTGCTCACGCGCGCCGCCGAGTTGAAGGCGGCGCGCCGGCGCGGCGAGTCGAACTCGTGCCTCGCCGGCAAGGTCGTGGCGCTGATCTTCGAGAAGCCTTCGCTGCGCACCCGCGTCAGCTTCGAGGCGGCGGTGGCGCAACTCGGCGGGACGAGCCTGTTCCTGCCGGGCAACGAGGTCGGGCTGGGTTGGCGCGAGACCCACGCCGACTTCGCCCGCACCATGAGCCGCTACGTCGACGCCATCGTGCTGCGGGTTTTCAAGCAGGAGACCGTCGAGATGATCGCCGCGGCCGGCACCGTCCCCGTGGTCAACGGCCTCTCCGACCGCTCGCACCCGTGCCAGGCACTCGCCGACCTACTCACGGTCCAGGAGGCGTTCGGCGACGTGGCCGGCAAGCGGATCGTCTTCGTCGGCGACGGCAACAACGTCGCCAACTCGCTGGCCACCGGCTGCGCCAAGTTGGGCGCGACCCTCGTGCTGGCCTGCCCCGAGGGCTACGCCTTCGACGACCGCTTCGCCCGCGAGTACCACGCCGCGACGGGGAAGCCGACGCCCGAGGTGACCCACGACGCGCTCAAGGCGGTCGCCAACGCCGACGTGATCTACACCGACGTCTGGACGAGCATGGCCAGGAGGCGGAGCGCGAGGAGCGCTTGCAGCGCTTCGCCCCGTTCCAGGTCAACGCCGCGATGTTGGCCGCCGCCCCGACGCGAGTGAAGGTGCTGCACTGCCTCCCCGCCCACCGCGGCGAAGAAGTCACCGACGACGTGATCGACGGCCCTCACTCCGCCGTGTTCGACCAGGCCGAGAACCGCCTGCACGCCCAAAAAGCCGTCCTGGAGTGGCTGTTCGCCGGGAAGTGAGCGACTCGGAATTTCGCCGCGGAGACGCGGAGAAAACCAAACTGGAATTCGGTCGAGGACTTACGCAGTTGCTATTCCCGCCAGGGTACATGGGGTTGGCGAGGCCCGACCGGAACCCGCCCGCTGCCGCAGGCGGCTCGCCAAGAGTCGCCTGCGGCAGAGCCACGGTGACGCCGCTAACGGGCACGGGACGCCGGGAGCTGAAATGTCGTTAGCGCGGCATGCGCGGCGTGAAGCCGGGGCGGACGAGGGCCGGGGCCGACGCCGGTACCACGGCCTCCGGCACCACGGCCGGTTGCGGGGCGGCGGCCGGCGGCGCGACCACCGGCGGCACCGTCGCCACGGCGGCCGGTGGGGGCACCTCGGCCGGCACGGGGAGCGCGACGGCCGGCGGGGTGGCCTTCGTCAGCGGGGCCGGCGTGGGGGCGGGGGCGCTGCCGTCGGACTTCGGCGTCGGCCGCGAGTAGTCCTTCGGCAGACTCGTCGCCGCGCCGGGCTTGGGGGCCTGCTCGAAGTCGTAGTCGCCGCCGAACTCCAAGAGCAGCACCACGACCCCGGCGAGCATCGCCAGCGCGGTCAGGCCGAGCATCCCGACGTACACGTCGTTCCGCGGCGGCGCGTCGATCAGGCGTTGGCGGGCCATCGGGACTCTCCGTTAAAGGGCGGCCGGCGCGGCGGCGGGCGTCGCCAGGGCGGGGACTTTCGCGTCCGGGTTCGCCAGCGGCGACGCCGTCATGTCGTTCGAGTCGAGCAGCAGCAGGACCGTCGCCGCGATCAGGCAGACCAGGCTGATGAGCAGCATCCCGGTGTAGGCGTCGTTGCGCGACGGCTTGCGCGGCGGGGGGGCGAAGTCGTCGTCGCGGTCGTCGTCCTCGAAGTCGTCGTCGTCGAGTTCGGCGGCGCGGGCCTTCTTCTTGGGCTTCTCGTCGGCCTTCTTTTTCTTCTTCGCCATGACACGCCTCGGGTCAGTCGGGGGGGACGAATCGCGGGGCCGGGTCAGTTGTTCACCGAGACTTGGTCGCCGGCCCGCGGCAGGCTGTCGGGGGTCGGCACCGCCCCCTTGACGGCCGGCTCGAACGTGCCGACGCCCGCCTTTACCTCGACGAGCGTGACGGTCACCAGGCCGAGGTACCGGCCGGCCGGCGTCAGGCGGTCGATGCGCAAGACCGTCCCCTGCTTCAGTCCGGCGTCGAGGCCGGGGGTGAACTGCACGTAGACGACGCCCTTGTCCTTCTCGACTAGCGTCACGGTGCCGCGGAAGCGCTCGGGCGCGACCGGCGGCCGCACGAGGGGGATGCCCCCGCCGCCGGCCCGACTGCGATTCAACTCGGCGGCCTCCTCCTGGTACTTCTGGGCCAGCAGGCGGTTGGTCTCGGCGGCGGCCTTGTAACGGTCGCGGTCGAGTTCGGCCTGCGTCAGCGCGGCCAGCGCCTTGTTCTTGGTCACCTCCGACTGGTTGGCCTGCTCCTCGCGCTTCTTGAGGTCGTCGTCGATCGTCTTGACCTGCCCGGAGAGCTTGTCGATCATCGCCTCCAGCTGCGCCGCGGTCGCCGCCTGCTTCTGCTTGTCGGAGAAGGCGTCGTTGTAGTTCTTGCTCAACTTGTCGCGCACCTCGACGAGTTGCGCGACTTGCGTGTAGTAGCGGTCGCGCTCCTGCTGCAAGGCCCGCTTGGCGTCGTCGGCCGACTCGGCCTCGGCGTCGCGCAGCCCCTTCATCTTGTTGGCCGCTTCGGCCGCCAGGACCGCCTCGGCCTGGTAGCGCTTCGCCTCGCGCTGCCAGTTGGTGCGCGCGGCGAAGCCGTTGATCACCAGGGCGTTCCAGACGAGGCTCAGCAGCAGCACCAGGAACACCAGCATCTTGCCAATAGCGGTCATCGCTGTCCTCCGTCGGGCACCGGTCGCCCGGTCGGGTCAAGGGGGTCACACTCGCGGCCGTCACACCAACTTAAAGTCCGGGGGCCTTGCCGCTCACACTTTGCAAGCGGCCCGTTAGTTGCCGCTCGCGGCGCTGGAGCGACTGCAACTCGGCGACCCAATTGACGCGCTTGTCGCCGAGGTAGGCCGCCTCGTCGGTCAGGTTCTTCTCGACCCGCTTCTGCCGGCCGATGGCCACCTCGTCGCGGGTGATCAGGTCCGACAGGACGACGTGCAGGCGGCGCAGGTCGGCGATGCCGAGCTTGGGCGTCAACTCGCCGACCTGGGCCAGGGTCGTCGTGCCGCCCCGGATCGCCTTCCACTGCGGGTCTTCGCTCAGCACCCCCTCGCCGACCTGGAGGATTTCGATGGTGCGGACCTCGGCGGCGAACTCGTCCTGGAGCGTCTTGAGGCCCCGCAGCGGCTTGTTGTCCGGCCCCAGGATGTCGGCCCCCTCGCGGGTGATGTCGTAGATGACGCCCTCGCCGAACGCGCCCTTGTCCTCGGCGATCTGGACCTTGAAGCGGCCGTTACGGGCCTGGCCGAGCCGGGCCTTGAACACGCGGTCACGCTGGTCGAGCCGCTCCTCGCTCACGCCCAGGGCGTACTTCTTGCCCGAGTAGCCCGCCTGCGTCTCGCCGATCGCCTTCTTGAGGCGGTCGATCTCCTTCTTGAGCAGCGAGATTTGGCCCTCGACCTTGACGTCGGCGGCCGTCGTGTCGAGCCAGTCGATGCGGTTGGTGAACAGCGACAGCGCCCACGCCATCAGGCCGACGCTGGCGACGAGGTTCACGAACACGAGCAGTTTGCCGATCGTCGTCATGGTGCGTCGCCCTGCAATCGGGGGGGTCTCGGGCCGGGCTACTTGTTCTCGGCGGCGGTTAGGTCGGCTTCCAGTGCGGAGTTCTTGCGGAGCGTGTCGCCGACGGCCTTCTGGACCTCGAAGAGCCGGCGCTCGGTCTCGGCCTGGGCGGCGAGTTGGGCGGCGACCCGCTCTTGCACGGCGGCGAAGGTCGTTCGGCGGTCCTCGGCCAGCAGCCGGCGCTGCGTCACCGCCTCCTCGTCCTTGGCCCGCTGCCCCTGCAAGTCGATCCGCACGCCGACTTGCGACTTCAGCAGCAGCGACTGGCCGACGGCCAGGGACTTGAGCAGTTCGTACTCGTCGGCGAAGCGGGCCTGGTCGAGGATGATCTGCTGCTCCGCGGAGCCGGCCATCTTCTGGAAGCGGTTGGCCTGGTCCGACAGGGCCGCCAGGTAAGTCCGCAGGCCAACCGTCAGGGCGACGCGGGTCTGCCAGCCGGCGTTGTCGGCGAGGTTCATCAGGACGTGGGCGATGCGCTTGCGGCGATCGCCCTCGTCGCGGCTGGCAGTCGTGCCGACGGTCGCCAACACGCCCTGGAGCTTGGCGTACTCGGCGTTCAACTTGTTCAGGGCCGCCTCGGCGTCGCGCCCGGCGGTCGCCACGGCGTCCGCGTCGGGTTCGGCCGCGCCGAGCAGGGCGGTGTAGACGGAGAACTTGCGGCGGGCGTCGTCGTTGGCCTTGCGCACGGCGTCGGTCGCCTCCTTGACCGCGGCCGCCTCCGCGTCGGCCTGCTTGGCATCGACCTTCGAGAGCGCCTCGAAGCGGCGGGCGAACATCTCGAGCAGCGTCTTGGCGTTGGCTTCCTTCTTGTCCGGTTGCCGCTCCCACACGGTCGGGTCGGCGAGCCGGCGGATCAGCGCCCGCTCGGCGTAGGTCTCGGCCATGTTGGCGAGCCAGCCGGGAGTGAACACCACGCGGGTGCTGGCGGGGTCGGCGGTGTAGCGGCCGGCGAGTTGGGCGATCTGCTCGGCGGGGGCCATCCCGGAGAGTTTGGCGTCGGCTTTCTTCTTGGCCGTGTCGATCGCGTCCATCTGGGTACGCGGGAACGGCGTGCCGGCGAACTCCTCGCTACTGGTGTTGGCGAAGTGGGCCTCGAGCAGGCTGGGCCGCACGGCGTCCACCGGGAAGAAGCCCGAGACCAGGGTGCCCAGCGGGACGCTGCCCGAATCGACCTCCGCCCCGGCGGGCGCGGCGACCGGCATCCCGGTGATGACGAGCTGGTGCTTCAGCGCGCTGGCGGCGGCGGCCTGGCGCGCGGACCACGACAGCGTGGCGAAGTAGGTCAGCCCGCCGAACGCGGCGAAGTTGACGAAGAGCAGGATTTTCCCCAGCGTCCCCATGTGGGCGGTCCCTGTCGCGTGTGGCAGTCCGGGCGGGTCGAGGCCGGGCGGGTGGCGTCTGGAGATTGTGAGGGCGCGGGGCGTCGGACGCAAGAACTTTACCGCGGCAATTCGCGCGGTTTTGGCACTCTGCGCGGGCGCGACCGGCACGGCCGGCCGATTGCGGCCCCCGCCCCGCGCCCCGCGGGGTTTCCGGCGACAATCGGGCGGCCGCGTCGGGATTCCGCTCGCGGTGGCCCGGAGTAAACTATATCCTCGGTAGCGTCCCCCTGGCGAGATTTCACGCCCCTCGCCGCCCGCCCGACGCTTTTGCAACAGCCCCAATGGCACCGCGGCGGCGGGCCGGCGGCCGGAGTTCGGAATGCCCACGGAACCGCCCCGCATGACCCGGCAGATCGGCAACTACGACCTCATCGCCAAGATCGCCGAGGGCGGCATGGGCGCGGTCTACAAGGGCCGCAACCGCACCACCGGCGAGACCGTCGCCATCAAGATCATCCCGCCCGAGACCGCCCGCAACCCGCTACTGTTGAAGCGCTTCGAGCAGGAGTTCAAGGCGGCCAGCCAGATCGACCACCCCAACGTCGTCAAGGCGATCGACTACTGCGGCACCGGCACGCCGTTTCTGGTCATGGAGTTCGTCGACGGCGAGTCGCTCGGGGCGATGATCGAGCGCGACGGGGCGCTCGACGAGGCGGTGGGGCTGCGCATCATCGGCCAGGTCTGCGAGGGGCTGCACCGCGCCCACAAGCAGGGGCTGATCCACCGCGACGTGAAGCCCGACAACATCCTGCTGACGCGCGACCTCACCGCGAAGCTGACCGACCTGGGGCTGGTCAAGGACACCGAGGGCGAGGCGAACCTGACCAAGACCGGCCGGGGGCTGGGCACGCCGCACTTCATGGCCCCGGAGCAGTTCCGCAACGCCAAGAACGCCGACGCCCGCTGCGACGTGTACAGCCTGGGGGCCACGCTGTACACGATGGTGACCGGCGAAATTCCCTTCGACAAGACCAGCCCGCTCGACTGCTGGCTGCGGAAGACGAAGAACGAATTCCCCGCGCCGAAGTCGCGCAACGCCAAGCTGACCGACCGCACCGACTGGGCCATCCGCCGGGCGATGCACCAGGACCCGGCGCAGCGGCCGGCGTCGTGCCGCGAGTTCATGGAGGACCTGCTGGGCGGCGGCTGGCGCATCCAGGGCGGCAGCGGGCCGCAGTCGGGGCAGTTCGCGCCGCCGCCGACCGGCACCGCGACGCCGGCCCTCACCGACCCCCCGCCGCCGCCGGCGGAGGACCTGTGGTACATGGTCTACCGCGACGCGGCCAACCAGTTGCACACGGTCAAAGGCGCGACCGAGAGCATCCGCAAGAACCTCGCCGCGGGGGCGCTGGGCGACCTCGGCGCGGTCCTGGTCAGCCGCACCAAGGCCGGGCAGT
>JANXTD010000072.1 GCA_025352585.1 Fimbriiglobus sp. | reverse complement strand
CGCGGTCGTCGCCCACCCCGACGACGCCGAGTTCCTGTGCGCCGGCACGCTCCTCCGGCTGGCGCGCGAGCGCGGCTACGAGGTCCACGTCGCCACCATGACCGCCGGCGACTGCGGCAGCGCCGAGTACCCGCCCGACGTGATCGCGGCCATGCGCCGCGCCGAGGGGGCCGCCGCCGCCACGGCCGTGGGCATGACGTACCACTGCCTCGACGAACTCGACCTGCGCGTCATCTACGGCGAGCGGCCGCTCGAAAAGGTCGTCCGGCTCATCAACGCCGTCGGCGCGACGCTGGTGATCACGCACGCCCCGGACGACTACCACCTCGACCACGAGCAGACGAGCAAAGTCGCCCGCGCCGCGACTTTCGCGGCACCGATCGGCAACTTCCTGCACGGCCGGCACGAGCACCCGCCGCTCGACGCCATCCCGCACCTGTACTACTGCGACCCCCTCGAAGGCAAGGACATCTACGGCCGCCCGGTGGAGCCGGACTTCCGCATCGACATCACCGCCGTGCTCGACGACAAGGCGGCGATGTTGGCGTGCCACGAGAGCCAGCGCGCCTGGCTGCGCAAGCACCACGGCGTCGATAACCTCGTCGAGTCGATGCGCGACTGGAGCCACTCGCGCTCACGAACCCCCGGCCACGCCGCCGAGGGCTTCCGCCAGCACTTGGGCCACAGCTACCCGCAGTCGAACTTACTCGTAGAATTGCTGGGCTAACGCCCAACCGGGTATGGGGTGTGGGGTATAGGGTATGGTCAGAGCGAACCGGGGTGTCGGGTGTCGGGTGTCGCAGAACCTTCGGCCGACCGGATCCGTCGATCTTTTCTGACGATACCCCAAACCCCAAACCCCATACCCGACAAAGACTCCCACCGCCGAGAGACCAAGAGATGCGTGTCGCCCACAACGTGTTCTTCCAACTCGCCGACGGGTCGCCGGCGCGCGTGGACGAACTCGTCGCCGCCTGCCAGAAGTACCTGAACATCCAGCCGGGGATCGTCTTCTTCGCCGCCGGGGCCGTGTGCGCCGACCTGACGCGCGCCGTCAACGACCTCGACTGGCACGTCGGGCTGCACCTGGTGTTCGCGGACAAGGCCAGCCACGACGCCTACCAGGACGACCCGACGCACAACCGCTTCATCAGCGAGATGAAGCCGAACTGGGCGCGCGTGCGCGTCTTCGACACCTACGTGTGACCCCGCCATGATTCGACTGCAAGCCGCCGACCTCGCCGGGTTCGCCCGCCGCTACCGCTTCAACGGCGGCCGGCTGCGCCGCGTCAAACTCCGCTACGCCGGCGGGGCCGACTTCGCCATCGAGTTCGTGCTGACCGCCCGCGCCTCGGTCAAGGACCTCGGCATGGAGCCGGCGCTGATCAAGCTGCGCTTCCGCCTGGAGGGCGTCGAGGAGTTCCGCTTCCAGAAGCGCTCCAGCGTCACGGCCGGCAACGTCTCCGAGGCCCGCATGGGCTACTTCAACGGCCTGTACTACGTCAACCTCGACGCCTGGGGCTTGGCCCCCGGCGACGTGCCGAAGCTGCACGACTTCCGCGCCAGCGACACCTACCTCGCCGGCACCGCGCTGTACTGGGAAGAAGTGAAGCCGAAGCCGGCGTGACGCCGCCGAACTCACGCCTTCGCCAGTTCCGCCACGAGTGCGCGCAGGAACGGCTCGGCGTCGGAGACGATGCCGACGGTCTGCGTCGTGCCGCGGTCCATCAGCTTCGTCACCGTCGCCGGGCTGATGTCCACGCACGCCACCTTCACCCACGCCGGCAACAGGTTGCCCACGGCGATGCTGTGCAGCGTCGTCGCCACTGCGGCGCGGCCTCGCCCGAATAGCCAGTTGCTTTTACCACCGTCGGCGATACACTCGTCGGCACTTCTTCGCCTGGGAGGCCCTCGCCATGTGTTTGCGCGCCGTCGGGATCGTCGGGGCGGTGCTCGCGCTGGCGGGCGGGGCGTTCGGGCAAGCGGAGCCGTACCGCGACGACGACGACGCGGCGGCGGCCGTCGAGAAGGCGGGCGGG
>JANXTD010000063.1 GCA_025352585.1 Fimbriiglobus sp. | reverse complement strand
GCAGAACCTTGCGCAGCGGCAGCGCCGCGGAGAGCGTGCGGGCGGCCGCCCTCGCCGCCTCGGCGGCCGCCCGGCCGCGGGCGACGGCGTCGCCGACCGAGGCACGCGCGCCATCGCGCGTGACCAGGCGTTATCGTCGTGGGCGTCGGCCGGGGCGCGGCTCGCGGAGGCCGGCGTCGGTTCCGCCCAGGTCGAGCAGCGTCACGAGTTCGTCCGGGCTCACGGGGTCTCCTGACGGTTCGGGTTCTGTCACACGGCCTCGATGGAGGCGAGCCTGAGCCGGCGTAGCTGCTCGCGGACTTGGGCGCGGGCCGCCTCCAGCCGACCGTGACCTTTCAGCGCCGCCTACTGCCGCTGCACCTCGCCGAGCTAGGCTTTCGCCACCTCTGCCAGGTCCTGGGCGTTCATCGGGCGTTCTTCAGGGGGCCGCCCCCACGTCCCTCGGCACCGACGCCAGCACGGCCGACGGGCGGCGGAGTTTCGGAGGGCGTCGAAGGGGCACGACTTCCAACCTGAGCGCGGGCCGCGAGAATCGACTCGCCGGCCGCCACCCAGGTCCACCGGTCAGCCCTCGGGCGGGGCGGGGTCGCCGACAGTCGGGCCGGCGAGCGCCCGCCCCACGAGGGCTTGAGCGTCGTCGAGGAACGACTGCCCGAGCATCCAGCGTAGGGAGCCGGCGTCGGTCCGGGCCACGTCGGCGAGGCGGCGGACCCGGTGATTGCCGAAGCCGAAGGCGACCTGGCCGGCGGCGTCCACGCGGAAGCGGCGGCCCACGCCCACCTCGACCGCCGCAGCATGCGCGCCATCGTGGGTGCGGCCGAGGTCCAGCCGCACGGGGTGGTCGAGGCCCAGGCGTCGAGGATCGGATCGCCAGGAGGCCCTTGCTGTCGGGCCGGGATTCGGAGACGGCGTGGTCCGCGAACTCGCACTCGGCGCGGAGGTCGTGGCCTTTGGCAGCGGCGGCTTCGCGACACATACGCTGCTGCTGGTCGATGCTCGAGTCGTGCTGCAAGTTGCCGCTGGAGCGCGTGTACGTGGCGGCGGCGGCCCCCGCCGTGCCGCCCTCCGGGTGTCCGGAACGGTAGGCTTCGCCTCAGTCTGCCAACATCCGCGTCGCCGGCAAGCTTCCCGCGCCCGGCACCGCGGCGAACAGGCCGAAGCCGCGGAACCGGCCGGCCCCGACGGCGAGCGGGCCGGCGACGGGCGTCTTGAAGACGACGCGGACGTGGTACGCCCGGCCGGTCAGGCTCGCCGGCTTGGCGTAGCGGTGGGCCAGGTCGAGGCCCGCGCGGAAGCCGACCGGCCGCCACTCCAATTCCTCGATCCCCGCGACGACCTCCGGCGTCAGCCCCGCCTGGGCGAACGCCTTGCGCAACAGCGCCTCAGCCTTCTTCGCGTCGTGGTCGTCGTGCCCCGGCCAGATCACCGGCGTCACCGTGGACCACTCGTGCGCCGTCGCGACGTACTGCCTCAGCACCCAGTCGGAAGTCGGCAACAGGTTCAGTAAGCCCCACTCGTGGCCGTCGGCTTCGAGCACCTGCCCCGGCAGCCGCCGCTGCACCCATGTGACCTGATCTCGGCAGCCGGCCGGGGCGACGACCAGCACGCGGCGGATCGACTCGACGCGGTTCAGCGCCGCGTCCAGTGTCGGCAGCGGCAGGTAGGAAAAGCGGCGGTCGGCGAACTCGCCCTTGAGCGGCTTCGTGGTGTCGGCCGGGTCGTGGCCGTGGACGAAGCCGGCGATGTCCTCGAAGGGCCAGCCGGCGCAGACGACGCCGGTGGCGTGGCGGACCCAGGCGGCCACGTCGCGGGTGCGGCGGGCGGCGTCGAAGGCCCGGTTGCCGCTGGCGTCGGGCTTCAGGATGGTGAACGCCGCCCACGGCCGCGCCGGCAGGTCGGTCGCCCTGGCGTACCCCGCGACGCCGAAGTTCGACAGCGGCGGCACCGGCAGGAAGCGGTCGCCGGAGACGCGGCCGAGGAACGCGGCGTGCTTGGCCGACAGGTCGGCGAGCGTCCCGGCCCGCGGCACCCGCAGCCCGACGCCCCCGCCCGGCACCGCCCGCCAGCGCTCGCCGGCCAGTGCGGCCGCCTCGTCGTCCGAAACGAGGGCGGCGTCCCCCGCGACCATGTCAACCCCCCAGCCGAGGTGCGTGACCGACCGCGCCGCCGCCCGCAGCACGTCGAGGTGCGGGCAGCCGCCGTCGGGC
>JANXTD010000045.1 GCA_025352585.1 Fimbriiglobus sp. | reverse complement strand
CGATGAAGCCGATCGACAGCAACGGCCACGCCGCCGACCCCCCTCCGCCCAACGGCAGCCCCGACCCGCTGGCCGAGGCCGAGGCCTTGCGGGCGCTGCTCGCCGAGGGGGCCGCGCGGGCGGCCCGCCTGGTGGCCGCGCTGCGGCACCGCAAGCGCGAGCAGAAGGCGCTCACACAGGCCTGGTCGAGCCTGAAGTCCCTGAACCTCGGCACCGAGTGAGGGGGCCGGTATGAGCGCCATCCTCTACGCCCCGCTGCGCCGCCTGTGCCAGGCCCTGCTCGACCTGCGCGACCGGGTCCGCGAGGCCCTGGCCGGCGAGGTGGCCCGGGCCGTCGCCGAGGCCGTCAACGAGGTCGTCGCCGCCGTTCTCCGCGGCGGCCCGCCCCCCGTCGCCCCGCCGCGCGACGGGGGCCGCACCGGCCGAAGCCACTGGGCCGACGCCGATTCGTGGGGCGACTCCTCGCCGCCTTGGCCCGACGGCCGGGACGACGCCGACTTCGGCCGCGAGCCGGACGGCGTCGAGACGCCCACCCCCGAGCCCGAGGAGCCGCCGGCGTCGATGCCCCGGACGCCCGCCGGGCTGGGCGCGGCCGCCGCCGGGCTGAGCGCCGGCCGCTGGTGGCTCGGCCGCCGCGGCTCCGTCGCCGAGGCCGTCGGCGTCGGCGTGATCGTCGCGCTGGCCGTCCTCGCCGGCGGGCCGCTGGCCCGCGCCGGCGCGGCGGTCGTCTCGGCCGCGGCCGACGTGTCGGCCGCGACGGACGCCCTGGGCACCGGGGCCGCCCGCCTGGGCCGACTTTAACAGACCCGCCCCGCCGGACCGCCCGCACCCCAGCCCGGAGCCCGCGCCGAAATCGACCGACCGCAGATTGGACGACACCCCGTGACCACCGACCGAAGCCACCACCACCACCCCAGGAGTACGCCCATGACCATGACCGCGACGACGACGAACGGCAAGCCGCAGCGCAAGCCGCTGGCCGACCAGATCGACCGCCTCGACGGCATCCTCGACGGCCTGGCCGACGCCCTGAACGGGGCCGTGGCCGACGCCGCCCGCGAGGGCGCGCGGCTCGCCGTGAAGGAGGCGATCCTCGAGGTCCTCGCCAGCCCCGAGCTGCGCGGCCTGATCGCCCGCCCCCAAAACCCCGCCCCGCCGACTGTCCCCGGCCCGGTGAGGGCCCCGGGCGTCTGGGCGAGGCTCAAGGCCCGCCTGGCCACCCTCCGCAACAAGGTCGCGGAAGCCGCCAAGCCGGCCCTCGACAACGCGGCCGCGAAGTGCCGCCAGGCCGGCCCGGCCCTGGCGACCGCGAGGACGCTACTCGGCGTGGCCTGGCGGTTCAAGCGCGTCGCGCTGACAGGCCTGGGCGTCGGCCTCGTCACGACTGCCGCGAGCTACCTGGCCCCGCACCCGGTTTCCGCGGCGCTGACCGGCGTCGGCGGCACCCTCTCGGCGCTCGCGCTCCAGGGCGGCCTGTGGGCCCGCGCGACCGCCAAGAAGTTGAACCTGCTGTAGCTGGCCTTGGGCCGGGGTAGTCGCTGAACCCCGACGGCCGGTCCGCTCGCCCCCTGCGAGCCAGCCCGCGCGTCGTCCTCGGCACTGACGGTGGCTCACAGGTGACAAGCACTCGCGATGGGACCGAGGGGTGGCCCGCCGGCGTGCGGGCCGCAGCCCTCGCTTCCTTTTAGCCATCAGCCGGGTGCCCCGACTCAATGCCGCGGCGCGCCCCCCGCCGCCGCGTTCCGGCGGCCCTACCGGGGTTGGCCGCAGCGACGCGGCGATTCCGCGACTCGGGTGTCGCCGGAGGACTCCGGCACGCTCGGCTCAAGGCGGGGCGTCACGGGACGCCGTGGTACTCGAACGGGGGGGTGCCGCGGCCCGGCGGGTTGCGACGCCCGCTCAGACCTTTGAACCCTGGGGTCACTGGTCCGAAGCCGACCCGGGTAGCTGAACATTTCCGCCTCGAACCCGACTCTCGTAACCAGTCGACGCGAAACGCAGCCCGAAACCATAGCGGCGTGTTGACGCTTGGCCCGGCGGTGCGTTGCGCTCCAGTGCCCTTCGCCCCGCGCCGGCAAGTTTCGAGTTCGAAGAGGCGGCCTGTCACCCCCGAGGCGGACGGCACCGGAACCGCGCGGAGGTTGCGTTAGGTCTCGCCGAGCAGCGGTGGCGAGGGG
>JANXTD010000011.1 GCA_025352585.1 Fimbriiglobus sp. | reverse complement strand
GCTGTTGAAGCAGGCCAACAAGTGGACCAAGGAGAAGCCGCAGCCCGGCGAGCGGCAGGCGCTGCGGCGCGAGGCCGCCGAGTTACTGGGCGTGGCGCGGCGCACGGAGCAGACCGCCGTCGAGCGCGTGCTGGCCGAGGCCCGCGTCATCTGCGGCACGCTCACCGGGACCGACTCCGGGACGCTGGGCCAAGCCCGCTTTGACCTGCTGGTGATCGACGAGGCGTGCCAAAGCCCCGAGCCGGCCTGCTGGATCCCGATCGTGCGGGCCGACAAGGTCGTGCTGGCCGGCGACCCGTGCCAACTGCCGCCGACGGTGATCTCGCAGGAGGCGACCGAGGGTGGGCTGGCCATCAGCATGATGGAGCGCGTCATGGCGACTTGTGGGGCGGGCATCTCGCGGCTGCTCACGGTGCAGTACCGGATGCACGCCGACATCGCCGACTTCTCGTCGCACGAGTTCTACGGCGGCGAACTCGTCGCGCACGAGAGCGTCGCCGCGCACCTGCTACGCGAACTCGACGGCGTTACCGATTCGCCGCTGACGGCGACGCCGGCGCAGTTCCTCGACACGGCCGGGGCCGGCTACGACGAGGCGCGCGAGGCCGACACCGCCAGCCGCTTCAACGCCGGCGAGGCGGAGGTCGTCGTCAAGTGCGTGCGGCGGATGCTAGCGGCGGGGCTGCCGGCGGCCGACATCGCCGTCATCACGCCTTACAACGGCCAGGCGCGGCTGATCCGCGAGAAGCTCGAAGACACCGAGGTGGAAGTCGATAGTGTCGACGGCTTCCAGGGCCGCGAGAAGGAGGCGGTCGTGATTAGCATGGTGCGGTCGAACGTCGAGGGCGGCATCGGCTTCCTGGCCGACGTGCGCCGCACCAACGTCGCCTTAACGCGGGCACGCCGCAAGTTGATCGTCGTCGGCGACAGCGCGACCCTGGGTGGCCACGACTTCTACCGACGGATGCTCGACTACTTCGACGCGATCGGGGCCTACGGCAGCGTCTGGGACGAGGTCGAGCCTGGTTAGGCTCTTGTGAGCCCGACGCGCCAGCGAGGGGAGCAAACCTCGGTTGCGATGCTGTAGGGTAGTGACTATTTTCGTCTTCTCCCCGCAGCGTTGCACCGGAGGTTTGCTCCCCTCGCTCGCGCGTCAGGCTAACAAGACGCGGCTACCGGCGGCCCTGCGGCGGCGGCGAGCTGGGGCCGCCGGTCTTGCCCTGGATCACGTCTTGCGCACGCCGCTGGAACTTCTGCATCTGGTCGCGCAACTGCACGTCGCCACGCTGCATGATCTCCAACTCGTGCTGAATCTCGGCACTGAGCCGCTTCAACTCGGTCTCCTGGCGGGCCATCAGGGCACGCTCGCGGGCCATGCCGACTTCCATCTGACGCATCTGGTTCTCGGACGACTCCTCGTCCTCGCGCAGTTGCCGACGCTCGTGTTCGAGTTTTTTCCGCTCCTGGGCCAGGATCGAGTGGTCCTTCTCCAATTCGTCGGCCCACTCCTCGAGTTCGGTGCGGTTCTTGGGGACGACGACCGGTTGCTGCGGCCCCAGCGTGCCGTTGGAGATCTGCTCCTCGATCGACTGGAGTTGCGTGGAGAGTTCGTCCACCTGGCGCTGCCGCTCGGTCAGGCTGGCCTGCAACTCGATCTGGCGTGTTGCGTACTGTTGCTCGCTGTCGCTGGCTTCCTGGAGGAGCTGCTTCATCTCGCTGAGGAGCTGACGGAGTTCCTTGTTCTCGGCCTTGAGCCGGGCCGCCTCGGGCAGCGTCGGGTCGGCGGGCACGGTGCGGGAGGTGTAGGCGTGGCTGCCGGAGCCGGTGCCGGCGGGGCGGGCGGGGGCCTGGGGGGCACCGTAGCCGGAACCTTCGGGGCCGGCCGGCTTGGGCCGCGGCGTCGATCGGGTCGCGGCGGGGTCGCCGGGCTGGCCGGGGAGGCGCAGGCGGGCGAGGGCGTCGAGGCCGAAGCCGGGCAGCGCGTCCTGCTCCGCAGGGGTCAGGCCCATCGCGGCCATCGGCGGCGGCGTGGACGATAGCAGCCGGCGGCGCAACTCCGCCGCGGAGATCGAGGGCGGCAGCGGGTCGGGCGGGGTGTTCGGGCTGGACATAAACCGGGGACCCTTCCTGACGGGGGTTCCTTGGGCCGGCGACCGTGGCCGCGGCGTAAACCTAACGAAACGTAGGGTGCCGCGGTCGCAAGTCAAGCCGAAATGCCCGCGTGGAGTGGCCCCCGAGGGGGGCGCGGCCGACCCCACCCGCCCCGGCCGGCGCGGGACGTTGCCGGTCCCGCCAGCCGTGCCAGTTAACTGGCGTGGCGAAA
>JANXTD010000941.1 GCA_025352585.1 Fimbriiglobus sp. | reverse complement strand
CCTGGTGCTGGCCGTGGACGCCGGGGCGACGCCGGGCGAAGTCGAGGGGACGTTCGACCAGTTCCGCCGGCTGCTCGACGTACTCACGCAGGACCGCGAGCGCGGCCGCGAGGTCGGCGGCTGGCCGGTCTTCTTGACGCTGACGAAGTGCGACACGCTGGCCCGACCGGGCGACGCGCCGATGGCGTGGGTCGCCCGCGTCGAGGCCCGCAAGGCGGAGTTGCGCCGCCACTTCGCCGAGGCGTTCGCCGACGACATCGAAGCCGACGCCGACGGCGCGTACCACCGCTTCGGCAGCCTCAGCCCGCGCTACGCCGCGACCTGCGTCCGCGTGCCGCCGGGGTTCGAGCTGTACGCCGACGGCAGTGGCGGCTTCGGCGTGGTCGATCTCGCCGGCGCGTGCCTGACGGCGGCCCGCGAGCAGCACGACCGCGTCGCCACTTCGCGGCGGCAACTGCGCGGCACGATCCTCGGCGTCGGCGGGCTGATGACGGCGCTGCTCGCCGCGATCACGTTGCTCGTCACGAGTGGCGGCCTGAGCGACGCCGACCGGCTGGCCGAGCGCGTGCGGGCCTACCGCGCGACCGAGCCGCCGCCAGCCCAGCGGCTCGCCGAGGCGCGGCTGGCGCGGCACGTCAAGGAGCTGCGTGGCCTGCGCGAGGCCGACGCCTACGCCGAGTTGCCGGGCGACTTGCGCGAGTTCGTCGAGGGCCGGGTGCGCGAGGCCGACGACTACCGCGACTACCGGGCGAAGTTCCAGCCACCGCGGCTCGGGCCGGCCGAGTTGCGCGGCCGCGACCAGGCCGACGCCCTCGCCGCCGACCTGCGCACCGACCTGGCCCCGCCGGCCGAGTACCGATCGAGTTGGGGCGACACGGAGTACGCCAAGCTGGCGGCCAAGTGGCGCGGCGACCTCGAACTTTTGACGGCGGCCGAGGGGCAACTGCACGAGTGGTATCGCGGCCTGATCCGCCGCGCCAACGAGGCGATGCTGACCGCGACGCCGCCCGATGCCCTGTGGCGTGCCCAGGTCAACGACCTGTTCACGTCGGCGGCACGGGAGCCGTTCGACCCCCGTAGCGAAGTCCTCGGCTCGGTCGCGGTGCCGGTGCCGCGCGGCCGCAAGCTGACCTACGACGCCGCCGGCCGCTTCGAGCGCGTCGCCCTGGCCCGCCGCGACTGGGACGACACCCGCGGCCGCTTGCGCTGCCTCGCCGACCTGACCGACGCGCTCGGGATGACGGCTGGTGGGACGCTCGACTTGCCGGAGCCTGTTGCGAGTTCGCGCGACCTGGCGACGGCCCGCCTGGCGGCCTTGCGCACCGCCCTCCCGCCGCGGCTGGTCAACGAGCCGAGTCTGGCGAAGGCGACCTTCCCCGAGTGGTTCGAGCACACCTACCCCGACACCGTGCGCCGCGCCGTCGAGGTGCGGCTGGCCAACGTCCGCGACACGGCGTTGCGGCACCTCCGCGGCATGGTCGCCCAGGACGCGCCGGGCGAAACGCCGGAGGGTCTGCGACGACTGCTCGCCGCGAAGCCGCCCGAGTACGCCGAGTGGGACCGGCTGACGCAAGTCCTCGGGGACTTGGCGACGCGGACGCCCGGCACCCCGACCCCGTTGGCCGAGTTGGCGGCGTTCGTCGCCCTCGACCGCTACGCCGGCGATCTACCGGCCCTGACGCTGATGCTGCCCGACGACCTGCTCGAACAGAAGGCGCGGCCCGGAACCCTGACGCTCCGCGTCGGCGACGGCGAGTTCGCCTACGCCCCCGACAGCGAGCCGCGGCGTGAGAACGCGGCGACGACTTACCGCTTCGCCCCCGTCGGCCACGCCGGCAAGTTCGCCCTCACGCCGGCGACTGCGGTCACGGCCACGCTGACACTACGATCGGGGGCCGAGGAGGCGAAGCTGGCGTGGAAGTCGCCGCGGGCCGGCTCCTACCGCTTCGACCCGTTCGACGCCCCGCCGACGCTGTCGCGCGGCGGGATCGACACCGTCGCCGCTGGCGTTCGCCTGGGCGTGCCGCCGCCGGGCAAGTGGCCGCGACTGCCGGACTTGCTCCGCGACGCCGTTCGGCGTTAGACTAGGCGGGACGAGCCGCACCCCACGAGGCCAACGCATGCACATTCGGGACATCCTGGACCAGAACCCGACGACGCTGAGCTTCGAGTTCTTCCCGCCGAAAAGCGACGCGGCGTCGGAAGAACTCTTTCAGACGATCGCCGAGTTGCAGGAGCTGAAGCCGTCGTTCGTGAGCGTGACCTACGGGGCCGGCGGCTCGACGCGCGACCGCACGCACAACCTCATCATCCGCATCCAAGCCGAGACCGACTTAACAGCCGTGTCGCACCTGACGTGTGTGTGCCACAGCCGGCCCGAGATGGAGGCGATCCTCGACCGCTACGCCGCGTCGGGTGTCGAAAACGTGTTGGCCCTCGGCGGCGACCCGCCCAAGACGCTGGCCGGCTACGTCAAGTCGGACGACGCCTTCCAGCACGCCGAGGACCTGGTGCGCTTCGTCAAGTCGCGCACCAACACGCCGGACGCGCGGGGCTTCGGCGTGGCCGTCGCCGGCTTCCCGGAGGGCCACCCCGGCACGCCGAACCGCCTCCTCGAAATGGACTACCTGAAGCGCAAGGTGGACGCCGGGGCCGACTACATTTGCACGCAACTGTTCTTCGACAACCGCGACTTCTACGACTTCCGCGAGCGCTGCGACCTGGCCGGCGTGCGGGTGCCGATCGTCGCCGGCATCATGCCGATCAGCTCGAAGTCGGGCCTGGTCCGCATGGCCGAACTCTCCGCCGGCTCCCGCTTCCCGGCGAAGCTGCTGCGCGCCGTGGAGCGCTGCAAGGACGACGCGGCGGTGAACTGCGTCGGCGTCCACTGGGCGACGGAGCAGTGCCTCGACCTGCTGGAGAACCGCGTGCGTGGCATCCACTTCTACACGCTCAACAGGTCCGACGCGACCCGCCGAATCTACCAGAACCTCGGCGTGATCGACTCGGTGGGCCTCGGGGCCGCGGCAGCGGTCTAGCGGCAGTCTTGTTAGCCCGACGCGCGAGCGAGGGGAGCAAACCCCGTGGGCGGTGCTGGTGGGCGTTGACGGCTTGGTCTTCCCCCACCACCATCGCCCACGGGGGTTTGCTCCCCTC
>JANXTD010000927.1 GCA_025352585.1 Fimbriiglobus sp. | reverse complement strand
CGGGTAGACAACGCGGGTGGGTAGAGACAAAGCCGTCAACTCCCACGGGCGTCGTCCACCGGGACTTGCTCCCCTCGCTTGCGCGTCCGGCTAACATGAGCCGCCCGGCCCGTCGTACCGCGCGCTCGCCGGGTCGTCGGGGTCGAGCGACGCGGCGGCCGTCGTCGCGGTCCGCATCGCGATGGTGAAGACTGTCGGCAGAATCGCCAGGGTGGCGAGCGTCGAGAGGACCACGCCGCCCAGCACCGCGCGGCCCAGCGGGGCCGACTGGTCGCCGCCCTCGCCGAGGCCCAACGCCATCGGCACCATGCCGGCCGCCATCGCGCAACTCGTCATCAGGATCGGCCGCAGGCGACTGACGCCGCCGTCGAGGGCCGCGCGGCCGGCGTCGCCGTGCGTCAGGCGGCTGCGCTCGGCGAACGTCACCAGCAGGATCGCGTTGGCCACCGCCACGCCGACGGCCATGATCGCGCCCATGAACGACTGCAAATTCAGTGTCGTGCCGGTCACCATCAACGCCACGGCCACGCCGCACAGGGTCGCCGGGACGGCCGCCACCGACACCGCGGCCAGCCGGAACGACTGGAAGTACGCGGTCAACATGAGCGCCACGGCCACGACCGCCATGACCAGGCCGACGCTCAGGTTGGCGAAGATGCCGTCGAGCGTCTCGACCTGGCCGCGCACATCGACGGTGACGCCGCGCGGCGGGTCGCCGGCCTCGCGAAGGGCGGCGCGGACCTCGCGGCCGACTTTGCCCAGGTCAGCCGTCGCGGTGTTGGCGGTCAGGCTCACGACGCGGCGCATGTTGTAGCGGTCCACCTCGGCCGGGCCGGTCGTCTCGCGCACCGACGCCACGTCGCGCAGCAGCACCGCGCCGGCGTTCGCGCCGCCGGAGGTCTCGGGGGCGAAGCCGTTGCCGTCGGACGGGCCTACGCCGACTTGCCCGCCGCGGATCGGGATCAGCCCCAACTCGGTCGCCGCCGACATCCGCGGCGGCGGAACCTGCACCTGCACGATGTAGCCCTGGCCGCTCGCCGGGTCGCGCCAGTAGATCGGGTTCATGTAGCGGCTCGACGCCGTCGCCGGGATGATCGCGGTGCCGACCGCCTTGGCACTCAGCCCCATCGTCGCCGCCTTCTCGCGGTCGATGGTGACCTCCACCACGGGGTAGTCTTGGGCCTGCGTGACCTGCAAGTCGCGCAGGCTCGGCACCGACCGCAGCTTCTCGAACAGTTTCTTGGCGTGGGCCAGGTTGTCGGCCATCTTCGGGCCGGTGACCTGCACCTCGACCGGGGCGGGGGCACCGAAACTCATCACCTCGCTGATCAAGTCGCCCGGTTCCAGCGACAGCCGCAAGCCCTGGGCGCGGCCGGCCAACTCGCCCTCGGGGACGCCCTCCTCGCACCAGCGGGTCGTCAGCCAGTCGCGCAGTTCGACGGCGAGAACGTCGCGCAACTTGGCCTTCAGGGCGGGGACATCGACGCCGGCGTTCGGCTCGAGCGCGACTTTGAGGATCGCCTCCTCGGGGCCGCTGGTCCACTGGTGGACGGCCTGGATGGGGTAGTTGGTCGGGAACATGCCGACGTAGCCGACGGTCGCCTTGACCGCGTTCGGCCCCGCCTCGCGTTGGATCAGCTTGGTGGCGAGTTGGGCCAACTCCTCGGTGCGCTCAACGCGAGTACCGGTCGGGGCGCGCAGCCGCAGGGTGAACATGCCCTGGTCCGAGGGCGGGAAGATCGCCGTGCCGATCACCTTCGACGCCACGAAAAGTAGGAGTGCGCAGCCGGCGAAGTAGGCAGGGGCGACCAACCAGCGGGCCTGCACGACACGGCTCAAGGTGCGCTGGTACTGGCGCTGGATGCGGCCGAAGAAGCCGGCGTGGTGGGCGTCGTCTTCGAGCTCGTGCCCCGCCAGCGGCTTCAACAGCTTCACGCAGACGATCGGCACGAACGTACTCGACAGTAGGTACGACGCGACCATCGAGAAGCCGACGGCCAGGGACAGCGGCACGAAGAGTTCGCGGGCCGCGCCTTCCATGAAGAACGCCGGGATGAACACCGCCAAAATGCACAGCATCGCCAATAGCCGGGGCACGGCCGTCTCGGCGTTGCCGCGCCGCACCGCGCGGGCCAAGCTGTCGGTGTGGGCCATCTGCGAGTGGATGTTCTCGACCTCGACGGTCGCCTCGTCCACGAGGATCCCGACCGCCAGCGCCAGGCCGCCGAGCGACATCAGGTTGACCGTGACCCCCGTCACCCACAGGGCGAGGACCGCCGCCAACAGCGCCAGCGGGATGTTCAGCACGACGACCACGACCGAGCGCCAGTCGCGCAGGAAGACGAAGACCATCAGCCCGGTCAAGGCCGCGCCGATCAGCCCTTCGAGGCCGACACCGATCATCGCGTTCTTGACGATCGGCGACTGGTCCAGCGCGAATTCGATGCTCAAGTCGGGCGCGGCGGCGCGCATCCCCGGCAGGGCCTTTTGCAACTCGTTGACGACGGCCACCGTCGAGGCGTCGGACTTCTTCATCACGAGGATGTAGACCGAGCGCCGGCCGTTCACCAGCGAGTAGCCGGCCGTGATGTCCGAGGCGTCGTCGATGGCCGCCACGTCGCGCAAGAACACCGGCTGCTCGCCGAACTTGACCGGGATGCGGCCCAGTTCCTCGCGCGGGTTGGCCCCGACCATCGCGTTGGTGCTGACCAGGAAGTTGCGGTCGCCCAGCCGCAAATTCCCCGACGGGATCACGCTGTTGCCCTGCGTCACGACCTCGGTGACGTGGTCGAGCGTCACCCGCTGCGCCCGCAGCTTCTCGGGGTCGATGCTCACGACGATCGCGCGCTGGTTGCCGCCGAAGGCCGGCGGGCTGGTGATGCCGGGGATGCTGGCGAACATGGGGCGAATTTTGAGGCTCGCCTGGTCCTGCACGTCCTTGATGGCCAACTTGTCGCTGCTCAAGATGAGGTAGCCGACCGAGGCGCTGCCGGCGTCGAGGCGGGTCACGAACGGCGGCACGGTCCCCGGCGGCATCATGAAGCGCGCCCGGTTCACCGACGCGACCGTCTCGGCCATCGCCTGCGCCATGTCGGTGCCGGGGTGGAACGAGAGCTTGACGAGCGCCATGCTCTGGATGTTTTTACTCTCGACGTGGTGGATGCCGTTGACGTACAGGAAGTGGAATTCGTAGTACGTCGTTAAAAGCCCCTCCATCTGTTGCGGACTCATGCCGCCGTAGGGCTGGCAAACGTAAATGACCGGTTGATTCAAGTTGGGAAATATGTCAACCTTGGCCCGGTACAGCGCCAGGCCGGAGCCGATCAAAACGGCGGCGACGCCGACGAGCACGGTGAGGGGCCGACGCAGCGCGAAGACGATGGGGTTCATGGGGCAATTTTAGCCGCCGGAGGGCGCGGGCCGAAGAAGATTCCGCGCGGGGAGTCTTTGACGCGCTTCCGCCTGGGCCGGTATCATCGGGCGACCCCACTGTCCCGGAAGTGCCGCCATGCGCTACTGCTTGATCCTCGCCGCCGTCGCCCTGGCCGGGCCGCCCGGCCGCGCCGACGAGCCGACGTTCAACGACCGGCCGCTCTCGGCCTGGCTGACCATGCTCAAGGAAGACCCGACGCCGCGCAAGCGCCGGGCGGCCGTCGTGGCGCTCGGGGAGATCGCCGCGGCCAACAAGTCGGAGTTCGTCACCGCCCTCTCGGCCGTCGGCCGGGCACTCCAAAACGACGCCTCGCCCCTCGTGCGGCAGCAGGCGGCGGCGGTCATTGGCCAGCAGAAAGTCGATGACGCCGCGGTCGTGCTGAGCGACCTGACGACGGCGGTGCGAGTTGAGAAGGAACCAAGTGTCCGCCGGGAAGTCGCTGTCACGTTGGGCCGGTTCGGCAAGCTGGCGAAGCAAGCCGTCCCGGCGCTCACCGACGCCCTGGGCGACAAGGACGACGCCGTGAAGGCCGCCGCCGCCGAAGCCCTCGGTCGCGTCGGCCCGGAAGCCCGGACGGCCGTGCCTGAGTTGCTCAAACTCGCCGGGGCCGCCGATAAGCCGTTGCGGCTGGCGGTGACGTTCGCGCTGGGCCGCACCGACGCCGACGACAAGTTGCCCGTCGCTGTGGCCCTCGTTGAGACGCTCAAGACGGCGACGGGCGTCGAGTCGCGGCGCGAAGCGATCACGTCGCTGGGGCTGCTCGGCGAGTCGCAAGGCGGGGTCGTGGCGGCCCTTGCGCTGCAACTCGCCGACCCGGATGCCGAACACCGTGTCTTGACCGTCGGGGCCCTCGGCAAACTCGGCCCGGCCGTGCGGGGCGTCGAAGCGGAGCTGTTGGCGCTATTTCGCACCGACCCCGACAAGGGGGTGCGACGCGTGAGTATTCGCGCCCTGTGTCAAGGTTTGGCAACGGAGGCTGGCCGGCTCATCCCCGCCCTCACGGAACGCCTGCAAGCCGACCCCGATTTTGAGGTTCGCGTCGCAATCGCTCAGGAACTCGGGGGACTCGGTGAGAACGGCAAGGCCGCGATTCCGGCTTTGAGGGCTGCCCAGCGTGACCCGCAAATCCGGGTCCGCGAAGCGGCCGCCGGGGCCCTCAAACAGATCGAGCGGGCCGGGGTCAAACCGACGACCGAACCCGTGAAGCCGTAACGACTTGGATACGATTTGTGACAGTCGTCCGAGGGCACTTTCGCGGCGGTTTTCTATCGATAGGCCCGACACCGTACGGTTGCGGACTTGAGGCAGAAGTGGTAAAAAGCGGTTGACTTCGCCCAGGGGTGTTCTAAATATGCTGTAACAGCAACGAATTCAGGCGGTATCAAACTTGATAGCCCGCACTGTTCGCTGCGACCGCAAGTTCGGGGAACCGCTCATGTCCACTCCTGGCAGCCTCTCGGCCGGACTGGCGTACCTCCCGAACTGGCTCGCCGACTGCCCCGACGCGGCCGCCCTGGACGCGCTGCTGTGCGGTTGGGTGCGGGCCTCCGGGTACCGAACCGCGGGGATCGACTGGCCGGACGCCGCCGACGCCCCGTCCGACTTGAGCGCCACGGCCGACCGCGTCGAGCGTAACCCTGGAGACGCCGGGACTTCCGCCGCCAACCCGGCCGCGACGCCGCTGCCCGTCGGCGTCGGCCGGCTGGCGACGGCGTTGGTGCCGCCGCACCGCGGGCTGGGGGTGCTGTGGGCCGAGCGGGCCGGCACCGCCCCGTGGACGGACGACGACCGCAACTACCTGCATCTGTCCGCCCGCCTGATCGAGCGCTCGCCGGCCCTCGCGGTCATCCTCGGGCCGACGGTCGATCCCGAACGCCTGAGCCAACGCCTCGCCGACGCCGCCGTGATCGCCGGGAGGATGGCCCACGAGTTCGACAACATCCTGACCGGGATCATCGGCTTCTCCGACCTGTCGCTGCCGCTGTTGCCGGCCGGGTCGCAGGCGGCGAAGTACAGCGGCGAAATCTCGAAGGTCGGGCAGCGCGGGATCCTGTTTACGCAACAGTTGCACGAGCTAAGCCGCAGCGGCTACGCCAAGCCGCAACCCGGCTCGGTCCCCGTGGCCCTGGCGACGCAGGCGACCCGCCTGGCGGCGGCGGCCCCCGCGGTCGAGCTGGCCAGCGACCTCGCGGCCGACCTGCTCGGCGTGGCGATGGAGGCCGGCCCGCTGGGCATGGTCCTGGGCCACCTGCTGTCCAACGCGGCCGAGGCGATGCCGGCCGGCGGCCGCATCCACGTCAGCGCCGACATGGTCGAACTCTCCGCCGCCGACGCCGGCCGCCACCTCGGGGCCGCGCGGCCCGGCCGGCACGTGCGGCTGACGGTGCGCGACGCCGGCAGCGGCATCAAGCCGGACGTGCGGGCCAAGCTGTTCCACGAGCCGTTCTTCACCACGAAGGTGCGCCACCGCGGCCTCGGGCTGGCGGTCATCTACCGCAGCCTGTGCGCCCACCGCGGCGGCATCCGCATCGAGCCGAGTCCCGCGAGTGGGGCGGGGGCCGACGCCGGCACGACGGTCCGCGTCGTGCTGCCGCCGGCCCCCGCCCGAGTAACAACCCCGACCCCGGTCGCCCCCCGCACGCTCCTGAACACGACCCCTCACGGAAAGTGACCGCCATGTCGCTCGACCTCGAAGACCGCCTGCGGACCTCGCAGACCATGACCCCCCGCCCGACCCGCGCCCCGGCCGCGCTGGGGGAGTTGCGCAGCAGCGGCGAGATCCGCCTGCTCATCCTCGACGACGACGCCGCGACCTGCGCCGTCATGCAGGCGGCCCTGTCGAACCGCGACTTCACCATCGACGCCGTGTCCGACCCCGCGCTCGTCGAGAGTGCGTTGAGTCGCCGGCCGCACTACCACCTGATCATCATGGACTACGTGCTGCCTGGCCTCGACTCGGACCAGGTCTTCGGCTGGGTCCGCGACCACCAGCCCGACGCCAACGTCGTCGTCGTCACCGGCTACCCGTCGGTCGATAGCGCCCTGAGTTGCCTGCGGGCGCGGACCTACGACTACCTGACGAAGCCGTTCCAGGTGGACCACCTGCGCGAGATCGTTATCCGCTGCCTGGAGAGCAAGGGCCTCCTGCGCATGACGGAGGAGGCCCTGCGGGAGAGCCTCGGCTCGGCGATCCGCGAGCGCCGCAAGGCCTTGAACTTCACGCTGTCGAAGATGAGCGAAATGACCAACGTGTCGCTGGGCTACCTGTCGCAAATCGAACTCGGCAAGAACTCGGCGAGTATCGAGACGCTGTACAGAATCTGCCTCGCCCTGGGCATCAAGATGAGCGAACTCTTTACGGCAGTACAACGTCAATAAGACGACAGGACATCCGACATATTCTGGTGACGTTCTGGGCCGCATCTTGGCAAAAGGTGCGGCCCGATTTTTTTCTCCAAACCGGGAGATTCGACGATTGACATGGTCAATCGCCTCGGCCGAGATGTGCCCAATCAGCCACGACGGCCCTCGATCCACTCAGGCAGGGAGGCACTACATGAATGATACGATTTTAAAATCATACGCCACCCCCATATAACCGACGGCATCTGCGGGCGACTTGCTCGCCCCGTGATGTTCCTGGTCGCCGGCGTCCTGACTTTCGCAATCGTCATGAAAGTCGCCGGTGGCTCGGTGAAGCCTGAGCCGTTCGGCCTCTTGTCCCCCGCCGTCAAAACTGTCGCGCTCCAAGTCGAAATCCTGGTCGCGTTGTGGTTACTGACCGGATGGGCACGCCAAACAGCGCGTCTCGCCGCCGTGACGTTGTTCGTGCTGCTCGCCATCGCGAGTTTGATGCTGGCAGTCTCGGGCGTCAGCGACTGCGGATGTTTCGGGGCAGTGGCGGTCAATCCGTGGCTGACGCTGGCCCTCGATGTCGGGTGCGTCACGTTGCTCCTTGTCACACAGCCGCAAGGTTGGGTCCGCAACCTTCGCGTCTCGTCGCCGATCGTGTGCGGTTTAGGATTGCTTGCGTTACTCGCGGTCGCAGTCGTCGGTAGCTCGACGGGTCAATCGGCCCTCGCTCGATTTCGCGGGGAGGGCCTTCAACTCGTCAACCCCGTCGAAAACATTGGCGAGGGGACCGTCGGGGCGACCCGCGTCGCGCGATTCGAGTTGACGAACCACTCCGGTACGGACATCGACATCCTCGGCGGGACAATCCGCTGCTCTTGCATGACAACCGAAAGCTTACGCTTCACCGTCCCCGCGCACGGGACGGCGAACTTCGCCATCGAAGTCACTTACAAAGGCTCGCCGGGCTGGTTCACCCACGACTTCGAGTTGTTCGCGGCCGACGGCGGCCGACGGACGATTCGCGGCCGCATCACCGGGACCGTGGTCGAGTCTCAGCCGTAGGCGGCGCGACATTCCTGGGTGCGGGTTCGGTGACAACCCGTAGTCGCCAGGTGGGGGGTGGCCGCATTCCGCGGCCGGATTCGGTAGGGGGAGTACGAGATGAACTGGTTCTACGAAGGCGCTTGGCGGGCGTTCGCCGCGACGAGCGTGGCGGCGTTCCTGGCCGTCGCGGCCTTGGCACCGCAGGCCCGTGCGGGGGAGGATGACGATTCGGGCATCATAACCATCACGAAGTGGGAGGTCTGCAAGTTGGCACCCTCCCAAGATCCGAACAGCACAGCTTGCGTCAAAAACGCAATATGTTTCTTCCGCTGGAACGAGTGTCACGACTACTCTTCCCCTTATGATCCAAGCAGTTGCTGCTACATTGCCACGTAGCCTTCGCCGACCACGACAGTACATTTGCTGGAAACGATCGATCGCGTTTCCAGTTCGTTCGCCGGACATGAATCTATCGTTTCCCAACAAGAAAATTCACGAATCTTTTATACAACACTCTCGCTGGGGCGTCGGCGATTATTTTTGCGCCAACTGTATTGCTGGCACAATCTCCTACCGAACTCGTTGGGCTCATGCGGAGCGGAGAGCGAAAGTTGCTGGCGAGCGAATTGGCATTCGGTCAATACAAGTGCCGATTCGAATCCACTTCACCAGCGGCATCCGGATCGAGCAAACTCAGGGTTAAAGTCCTGGAGTGCGTCGTCTCAAAGCGCGGAGATCGAGTTCTGATTGAAGTGGATGCGCCTCCGACAAATTCTAAAGGTGTAGATAAACCGGGAAGTCTGACGAAAATTTGCCTGGCGGACGGTACATTTTTTGCCATTGTAGGCACCGAAAATTCGCCATTGTGGAACTTGACACTATTCGACAGGCAAGATATCGAGCCAAAGTTTCGAGAGGCGATCGGTCTCGAATCCGCAATGGCATACCCACTCACGGCCTTCACAGCCGCCTTTAGGATTGGGGACTTGTTGAGGGAACCGACATTTTCGATAACTGCAGTCCGAGTTCGTCCCGACGGTTTGATTGACGCGGACTACACCGTTCAGGTCTGGAAGCCGAAGGACGCACTTCTGGAAGGGACGTTGACAACGTCTCCCAAACAAGACTGCGTCATTATTGAAAATACCCATCAATACACAAATTTCAAAGGTTATCGTAACAAGACCACTCGCGTCGTTAGTATTACGGATAGACCGATGCACTGCACCGACCTCGTCATTGAGGCGACGACCGTCAAGACCGGGGCTACGAATCATAAGCTGAACCTCCACTTCAGCGAGTACACGACGGAGCCGCCTGCCAAGGAAGTCTTCACCCTCGAGCACTACGGCATCCCGACGCCCGACGACGACTTGGTGCCGTGGTACTCCCGCTGGAAGGTCTGGGCCGCCCTCGCGGTCGGCGGGTTGGTGTTGGCGGTCGTGTTCCGCCGACTGGCCGTTCGTCGCCGCGTCCGTCAACAGGGGGTGTAGTGTGCGACCGATTCGACGCGTCTCCGGGTTCACCCTGATCGAACTGCTCGTGGTGATCGCCATCGTCGCGATCCTCATCGGCCTGCTGCTGCCGGCCGTCCAGCGGGTGCGCGCCGCGGCGGCGGCGGCCGCGTGCCAGAACAACCTCAAGCAGGTCGCGCTCGCCGCGCACCACTTCGAGTCGGCGACCGGGGCGTTCCCGCCGGGCCTGGGCCGCGTCGGCACGGGGGAGCCGTACCCCGGCCTCGGCTGGCTGGCCCGCCTGCTGCCCCACGTCGAGCAGGACGCCCTGTGGCAGACGGTGCTCGACGCCTACGCCTACCAGGCCCCGACGCCCAACCCGCTCCAGTTCCCGCACGTCGGCATCCAGAAGCCCGTCACGCTGTTCGACTGCCCGGCCGACGACCGGCAATCGACCGCCCACTCGACCCGCCACGGCTTCCGCGTCGCGGTGTCGGGCTACCTGGGGGTCGCCGGCCTCGACGCCCAGGCAACGACGGGTGTCTTGTACGCCGGCTCGCGCGTCCGCGTCGGCGACGTGACCGACGGCACCTCCTCGACGCTCCTGGCCGGGGAGCGGCCGCCCAGCCCGGACTACTGGTACGGCTGGTGGTACGCCTCGGGCTACCCGGGGACCGGCGACACGGTGCTGGGCGTGCGGGACCGCAACGACCGCCTCGACGAGACCGCGGCGGCGTGCCCGGCCGGCCCCTACGCCTACGGCCCCGGCAAGCCCGACGACCTGTGCGACGCCTTCCACTTCTGGTCGCGGCACGCCGGCGGGGCGTACTTCGCGCTGTGCGACGGCTCGGTGCGGAAGCTGACGTACGCCGCCGACCCGCTGATGCCGGCCCTCGCCTCCCGCGCCGGCGGCGAAGCGGTTGACGTGCCCTGACATCACAAAAACATTTTGCCGCGGAGACGCAGAGTC
>JANXTD010000887.1 GCA_025352585.1 Fimbriiglobus sp. | reverse complement strand
CTGGGCGGCCCCGGCAGCTTGAAGACGACTTCGCTGCCGACGAGATCGACGGTGCCCTCGGTGTCGTGGTCGGGGTGCAGGTCGAGCAACCGGCCGTCGCCGGGGGTGGCGCGGTACCAGAACGTCAGCGTCGAGACGCGCTGCGGGAAGATTACGACCGGTTTGGGGAAGTTTGCCGTCAGGGGCGTGGCGTTGCCGAACGCCAGCGCCGCCCCGCGGACCCCCTCGGCCGAAGCCGGCTTCACGCCCCAGGTCGCGTCCGCCCCGCCGCGGGCGTCGGCCCAGTCGCGGCCGGCCGAGCCGTCGCAGCGCCAGTGGTGCGTCAGCCCGCCCCAGACCACGGGGTTGGCGACGGCCGCGCCGCCGTAGGTCTGGCGGTCGAACGCCGGCCAGACGTCGCGGGGTCGCGCTGCGTCGGCCGACCGTGCGAGGGCCGCGGCGGCGGCCGCCCGCTCGTCGTCGTCGGTGCCGCGGAAGGAGCGGAAAAAACCCTCGACATCGGGCCGGTTTGGCGTGACGGACTTGCCGGCGGCGACGAGCAGGTACAGCCGCGGGCCGCCGTGGACCACCCGCGCCACGACGTTGCCGTACTTCGCCGTCGTTGCCGACGCCTGGCGGACCAGGGCGTTCGCGTCGGGGACCGTCTCGGCGGCCGGGGCGACGCCGCCGGGGAGGGTCTGGAAGAACTCGGTCAGCAGGCGGTCCATCGCCGGCAGCGGGTCGTCGGCGTCGGCGTCGAAGTCGTCGGGCAGTTCGCGGGCGGCGAGGCCGAAGCTCTCCCAGTGGAAGCGTCGACGCGCGGCGTATTGCGTGCCGTCTGCCAAGTGGCCCGGCAACAGCGTCGCCTCGTGGACGCCGCCGGGCATCTCGACGGAACACTTCAGGCCGACCGGGGCGAACTCACGCGGCACCTGCACGAACCACCCGGAGTTCCACAGGCCCAGGAACAGCAGCCCCGTGACGACCACCAGAGTCAGCGTCAGGACGCCCAGGACCGACCGCCAGGCGGCGAACGGCGGGGCGGGCGGCGAGACTTCGGGCGGCCGGGGCATCGGGGCGTCTCGTCGGCGTCAGGAGGCGGGCAACCGCACAGGGAACGTCGGGCCGGGGCCGGCGGGGTTGAGCATCAGGCCGTCCATCCCCTGCGCCGGCAACTTGTCGAGCAGTTCGCGGCCCGTCGTGAAGACGACTTGCAACTGCGAGCGCAACGCTTCGGGCACCCGCCGCAGGATCGCCTTGGCGCAGTCCGGGGCGGTGCAGACGACCGCCGGGTTGGTCAAGCCGCCCTGCTCGGGCATCGTCAGCACGGTGCGGTTGGGGAAGGCGAAGACCTCGAACTGAGGGTAGTCCGCCAGTGCCGCGAGGTCCACCGCCGCGCCGGCCGACCAGCCGCGCACCGCGTGCTCAAAGCGGAGGACCTGCGCCCAGGCGACGGCGGCGGCGAACGCCTCGGGCGGGAAGTTCCAGGTCAACTCCGCCGGCGACACCGGGTTGACGCGCACGGCGTGAACCTCCGCCGGGAGGCTGGAGAAGAGATCGACGCCGGTCAGGCCGGTGGCGTACTCCCCGAGGGCACTGCCCGCGGCGACGGCGCGCTCGGCGGCGTCGCCGTCGGTGAACAGCCAGAGTTCGCCCGGCGGGAATTCGGCAGACTCGCCGTAGGCGACGCGGCGAATAGGGGCGCGACCGTAGCGGCCGGTGAGCGTCTCGACGGGCGCGAGCCAGTTGTTGTAGCCGACGACGGCGCGGAACACGTCGTGGACGTCGGCGCGGCGGGCGGCGAACGCTTGCAGCGTCGCGCACGGGTTGGTCGGGTCGGAGGCGAACACGGCGCGGCGTCCAGGGGTGCCTGGGGAGAGTGGCAACCAGTGTACTCGCCGGCGGGGGAAACGAAAACCGCCCAGGTTTCCCCAGGCGGTCTCGCAGTCGCCGCGGGCGAGGCGGCGACTTTAGGCGTCCTTGGGCTTGCGCTGGAAGCCGCCCATAATTTCGCTCTGGACCTTGGCGGCGTCGATCGGCGCGCCGGTCATTTCGGCCCAGGTCTTCTTCTGGTCGCTGCTCATCGTGGCCATGACCTTGGTCATGGTGTCCTTGGTGATGGCGGCGCGCTTCTTGTCGAACTCCTTGGCCTTGTCCGCGTCGTCCGGCTTGCCGGCGAAGCCCTTGACGCCGTACTCTTCGTTGAGGTCGCGGCCTTCCTTCATGGCCCCGTCGGTCGCCTCCTTGATCGTAGCCAACTGGCCGTCGGTGATCTTGAGCGCCGACTTCACCTCGGCCTGGTTGAAGGCCCGCAGCCCGGCGACCTGGAGTTCGATCTGCTTGAGGCGCTTGACCTGCTCCGGCTTGAGCACCGTGGCGAGTTCGGCGTAGGCGGCGAGGGCGACTTTCGCTTGCAGCGCCGGCATCTTCTCGGCCATCGCCTTGCGGTCGGTGCGGTCGATGCCTTCCATGCCGGCCTTCATGATCTCCTGGCTCTTGGTGGCGAACTCCTTCGACCAGTCGGTGAGCTTGGTCTGCTGCTCCTCGGTGATCTTCACGTCCGCGGCGACGGTCTTGGACCGGACGAGGGACGCGGGGCCTCCGCCGAAGCCGCCGCCTTGGC
>JANXTD010000811.1 GCA_025352585.1 Fimbriiglobus sp. | reverse complement strand
ACCGCCCGCAGGTCGCCCGCCCATGACCGCCTCGCCCGCCGCCCGCCGCCCCGGCGTCTCGCTCGTCGAAGTGATCGTCACGATGGCGGTCCTCGTCGCCATCGGCGGCATCCTCGCGCCGACGTTCCGCGCGATGGGCCGGGACACCAAGTCGAAGGCGGCCGTTGACACCCTGCGCGGCCGCATCGCCGACGCCCGCGGGGCCGCCGTCGAGGACGGCCGGCCCTACCGCCTCGCCGTGTCCACCGACGGCAAGCGACTCCGCGTCTCGCCCGACGCCCAGGCCTTCGTGACGATGGCGGCCCACACCGAGGAGGACGACGCCGGGCCTCTCGTCGCCGAGAGCACGTTGCCGCCGGACGTGACCGCCACCACGCAGCACGAGGACGGCTCGCAGGCCACGCCCGACGAGGCCGGCTGGGTCCGCGTCGCGACCTTCCAGCCGGACGGCACCTGCCGCGAGGACACCGCCACCGTCAAGATCACCGAGCCGGGGGCCAAGGCGATCACGATCCGCATCCGCGGGCTGACCGGGTCGGCCGTCACCGAGGTCGGCACCGCGCCGGGGAAGCCGTCGTGACCCTCCGCGTCAACCCCGCCAACCGCCCCGCCCGGCCGCACCAGCGCGCCGGGCTGTCGCTTTTGGAGGTTCTCGTCGCGCTGGCGATCTTCCTAATGTCGCTCGCCGCGATCGCTGGCCTCGTCGATTTCGGCGCGGAGCGTGCCCAGGCCGCCGCCATGACCACCCTCGGCACGCGGCTCGCGCAGAGCAAGCTCGCCGAAATCGAGGCCGGCCTGACCCCGCCCGGCTCGGCCGAGTCCGGCAGTTTCGAGGACGAACCCGACTGGACGTACACCCTCGAACCGGGGGCGGCGCTGGCCGCCAACACGTACCCCGTGACCGTGACCGTCCGCCGGGAGATGGGCGGCCGCAAGTACGAGGTCGCCCTGACGCAAGTCGTCTTCGACCCGGCGTTCCAGGGCAACGCCGCCGCCGTGGTCAAGCCGACCGCGACGACGGCCACCGCCACGACCGCCACGACGGGGAGTAAGTGATGCTCGCCCACCGCCCGACTCGCCGCCGCGGCTACACGCTACTCGAAGTGCTGCTCGCCAGCGTGGTCGCCGTCGTGCTGCTCGGGGCGCTCTACGCCGCGCTCGAGGTCACGCTGGTGCGCATGGACGTGAACCGCAACGTCATCGTCGCCAACGACCTGAGCCGCGCCGTCTTCAACCGCCTCACCGTCGACGTGTCGAACACGCTCGGGCCGCTGCCGCCCAAGTCCGGCGGCGACGGCACCACCGGCAGCGTCGCCGCGACCCCGACGGCGACAACTCCCACGACGGCCACGACCGACGCCACGGCGTCGAGTCCCGCCGCGACCGCGACCACCGACGGCAGCCCCGCCTCCGCCGGCGTCAACGTGCCGCTCGGGGCCGGCGTCGTCGGCACCGACAAGCAGCTCTCGCTGTTCCTCAGCCGCCTGCCGACCGCGCTGACCGACCTCGACGTGATCAACACGACCGACGTGGCCTTGCCGAGTGACCTGCGGAAGGTGACGTACTACCTCGCCACCGACGGCGGCCTCGCCCGGCAGGAGCAGCCGTGGGTCACCGCCGACGGCGTCTGGAACGCGACCGACCCCGACCGCACCAACGAGGCGGCCGAAGTCATCGCCCCGGAAGTCCTCGACGCCACCTTCGAGTACTACGACGGCGGCACCTGGCAGTCGTCGTGGGACGGCTCCGCGACGGCCATCGACGGCACCTCGCTGACCGGCCCGCCGCGTGCGATCCGCGTCACCCTGGTCCTGCAATTCACGACGCGGGGGGTGTTGCAGCAGAAGCGCGTCACGCAGACGATCCCGCTCCGCGCCGCCGTCGGCAACTTCCTGCCGGCCGACCCCACGACCACCACGACGACGACCCCGGCCGCGACCCCGGCCGCGACGACGGGAGGCATGTAATGCGCTTACGCCCGAAGTACGCCGCGAAGCCGCGCAAGGCGTACGTGCTCATCGCCGTGCTGATCGTCGTCACCGTCCTGTCGCTGGCGGCGTACCGCTTCACCGACGCCATGACCTCCGAGTACACGGTGGCCGCTCGCTCGGCCGAGGCGGCGCAGACGAAGGCGTTCGCCGCGTCGGGCGTCCACTACGCGATGGGGATGCTCGCCGACCCGGCCGCGTTCTCCGGCACGCTGGCCTACAACCCCTACGACAACCCCGCCGTCTTCTCCGCCCAAAGTGTCGGCCCCGCGACCAAGCGCAACGGCGGCCGCTTCAGCCTGATCAGCGTCGGCGACACCTACGCCGGCAGCGGCGAGTCCCGGTACGCCGTGCGCTACGGCGTCACCGACGAGAGCGCGAAGCTCAACCTCAACAGCCTGATGCGGCTCGACCCGACTGGCGACACGCTGGCGAAAGCCCTGCTCAACCTGCCGAATATGACGGCCGACATCGCCGACGCCATCGTCGATTACCTCGACGCCGACGATACCGCGCGCCCCGCCGGGGCCGAGTCGTCATACTACGCGGGACTCAGCCCCCCCTACCGCGCGAAGAACGGCCCCTTGAACAGCGTCGATGAACTCCTGTTGGTCCGCGGGGTGACGCCGCAACTGCTCTTCGGCAGCGACCGCAACCGCAACGGCAAGCTCGACCCCGGCGAGGACTCCGGCACCGACTTCGGCCGCGGCTGGGCCGAGTTCCTGACGGTCTACGGCCACGAACTCGACACCAGTTTCGACGGCACCCCGCGCCTGTACCTCAACGACGCCGACCTCGACGCCCCGACGCTCTACGGCCAGCTCACCGCCGCGTTACCGGCGGGCCTGGCCGACTACGTCATGGCCGCCCGCCTCTACGGCACGACCGCGACCGCGACGGCCCCAGCGGTCACCACGACCAGTACTTCGTCGATGAGCACCGGGACTTCGAGTAGCACCACGGCAAGCTCGAAGACCGCCACGGCGACGAAGGCCACGACCACCAACGACCCCGACAGCGGCAAGGCCAGCACGCCGACGGCGCGGATGGGGTCGATGCAAGAATTGAACGCCGCCGTGGCCGCGACGCTCGCCGCCAGCGCCGCCCCGCGAATGAAGAGCCAGGTTAAGTCGATGGCGGCGCTCTTCAACACCCAGGTGACCCTGCCGAAGGTTAACGGGGCACCGGCGAACGCCCCGACGGTCAGCGTCGCCAGCCCGCTGAACACGCCG
>JANXTD010000771.1 GCA_025352585.1 Fimbriiglobus sp. | reverse complement strand
GCCCCCGACCAGCGCCCGCGACGCCGCCCCGCGGACGTCCGTGTCCGGGTCTTCGAGCCGGCCGACGAGCGCGTCGTGGGAGCCGGCCCGGCCGAGCGCCCAGACCCAGCCGACCCGCGCCTCGGGGACGACGGCGATGACTTCGACGACCAGCAGCGCGCACGCCGCCGCGGCCGCCGTCGCCACCAGGGCTTGCCGCTTCGTGGGGCGATTCCGCGTCACTCGATCTCCTCGACGGTGCCGTCGGGTCGGATGTCGATCTCGCGGACCTTGCCGTTCTTGGCCTTGCCGCGGAATTCGTAGCTGCCGCTGGCTTTCCGCCAGGCGCTGTCGAAGGTCACGTCGGGCAGATCACGAGTGTTACGATGCCCGAGACGCACCCCGGACACGATGAGCGTGAAGCCGAGGCGTGGGGTTTCCGGGGGTGTCACGACGCCATAGTACCAGGCCGGCCCGACCGGGCGGTAACATTTCTCGCACAGGTCGCCGTCGCGGCGACCCGAGTCAGACGTCCCGACTTTTGGCTCTTCGCGCGGGGACCGGGACGCCCGAGACTCGTCGGGCGGCGGCTCTCCCGCCCGCGGCTATCCCACGAAGACCCCCCCGAGGAAGGTGGGATCGACGGCCGCGAAGGGGTCGGTGCCGAGCGACGCCAGTAGGGCCGGGCGGCCGGACGGGCCGCGGGCCGACGCCAGGCGGACGCCGTCGGTTCGGGCGGACAACGCGAGCGGGGCCTGCGCCAGGGGGGCGAGAGTCGCGGCGTCGGTCGCGGCGACGGCGGCCGGAGTCCCCGGACCCTCGGCGGCCGCGATCAGGTTCCCCGGCCCGGCCCCGAAGGCCCCGGCCGCGACCGTCGCGCCGCCGCGGCCGGCGGGGTCGAAGGCGTAGTAGCGGCCGCGTTCGTGGCCTTGCAGGTCGAAGACCGCGACGGCCGGGCCGCCGCCGACCCCCGCGCCAAGGACGACCTCCGCCGGCCGGCCGCCGGCGGGGGGGAGTACGGCCACGTTGACGCCGCCGCGGAAGCCCGCCTCGTAGGCGAAGAAGCCGACGAGTTCGCGGAGCGTCCGGCCGTCGAACACCTTGACGTGCGGGCCGCCGCCCGGCCCCGCGCCGGTGACCAGCGCGTCGGACTCCGCGTCGAAGGCGAGGTTGACGCCGCCCCGGAAGGCCGCATCGTAAGCGAAGAAGTCGGCCAGGGTGGCCCCCGTCCGGCCGTCGAAGACCCGGACGCGCGGGCCGCCGCCGGCCCCGGCCGCGACGATCACGTCCTCGGTGCCGTCGGCGTTCGTGTCGCCCACGACCGCGGTGACCGGGCCGTCGAAGCCGACGAACGCCGTCACCTCGAACAGCAGCGCCCCGGTGGCCGAGTCGGTGACTCGCACGACCCCGCCCAGACCGACCGTCACACTCACGCGGGTGAGCGACATCGGGATCACCGGCACGACCGGCGGGGTGACCGGGGGTACGACCACCGGCGGAATCACGACCACCGGCGGAATCACGACAGGCGGGATGACGACGGGCGGCACCACGACCGGGGGGTCTATGACCGGCGGGTCCACCGGGGGCACCACCGGGACGACCGCGGGCACGGCGACGGTCACGAGCGTCCGCGCGGTGCCGCCGAAGGCGTCGGCAAGAGTCACCGTGACGGCGTACGTCCCGCCCGCGGTGTAGGTATGCTCCGCCGTGACCCGGCCGGCCGCCACGGTACCGGGGGTCGCCGTCCCGTCGCCCCAGGTCACGGTCGCGCTCAGCGGTACCGTCGGGGCGACGGTCGTGTACGGCACGTCGATCCGAACCGTCGCCGCCACCCCACCCGGAGCGGCGGGGGGCGTCACGACGACACTCGGGGTGCCCAGAGTCGGCCCGACGTTCGTGACCGTAATCACACTCCGGGAAACCGTACTGGCCCCGTTACTGTCGGTCACCCGCAGGGAAACCGTGACGGCGGCCGGCCCGGTCGCGCCGGCGTGGAACGTGGGGGCCGCGCCACGCTCGTCGCCGAACGCGGTGACCGCCTCGCCGAAGACGCCGTTGCCGTCGAAGTCCCAGGCGAACATCAGGGCGGCCGTCGCGTCCTCGGCGTCGGACGAACCGAGTAGCGCGTCGAGGCGAACCGTGCCGGCCTCGGGCACCGTGGCGCCCGAGAAGGCCGCGACCGGCGGGGTGTTCAGGACCGAGACGACCTGCCGGGCGGTGGCCGCCGCGCCGAACGGGTCGGTGACGACGACCGCGGCGGCGTAGAACCCCAACTGCGTGGGGCTGAATACCAGCGTCGCCCCGGCCTGCGTGAAGGTCGAGCCGTCGGGCCGCGTGACGGTCCAGTCGTAGCTCAGCGCCTCCGACAGGCCGGCGGGCGGCGTGCCGAGCGCGACCAGGGTCACGGCAGACCCGCGGGTCGCGCCGGCCGGGCCGGACAGGCTCACCGCGGGGGCGAGGTTCACCACGGCCACGGTCGCCGACGCGGTCGCCCGGCCGGCCGAACTCGTCACCACCAGGGCGACGCCGTAGGGGCCGGGGAGGCTGGCCACGAACGTGGGCGTCGGCCCAACCAGGGCGAACGTGGCCCCGGTCGGCGGGGTCACGGTCCAGGCGTAGGCGACCGGGTTGCCCAGCGCCTCGGCCGCGACCGCCGACAGGGCGACCGTGTCGCCACGGGACGCCCCCGCCGGTACGGCGAAGGTCGCGACTGTTACCGTGCTGGCCGCTACGGCCACCGAGGCCGTGCGGGCGACGTGGCCGGTGGTGCCGTCGGTCACAGTCAGTGACACGCCGTAGTTGCCGGCCGCGTCGGGCGTGAACGTCACGTCCGACCCGATAAGCGTCTGAGTCGTCGATCCGGAGCGTGTGACTGTCCAGGTATACGTCAGAGTTTCTGCCGGGGAGTCGAGGCCGGCAGCCCGCAGGGTCACCGCAACGCCGGCGTAGCCGACGGACGGCACCGCGAACGTCGGCAGGGTCGGGTCGAGGTTCGCCACGGCGACGGTGCCAACGACGGTCGCGGTGCCGCCGGTGGTGTCGTCGATCCTCAGCGAGACGCTAATGCTGCCGGAGGCGGTGGTCACAAACGACGGTGTGGGGCCGGAGAGTGTGAGTGTGGCTTCGCCGGGTCGGGTGACCGTCCAGGTGTACGTCAGTCGGGCGAGTTGCGCGGCGGTGCCGGAGATCGCCGGGAGTGACAGTGACACGGTGTCGCCGGCCGTCACACCGGTCGGCACCGGGAGCGGCCCCGCAGTCGGGTCAGTGGAGGCCGCGACGAACGCCGGGGCGGCGTAGGCCGCGACGCCACCGAAGCCGTCGAGCACCTGGAGTCTCACCCCGTAGGTGCCGAGGTCGGGGGGCGTGAAGGTCACGCTGGTCCCGCCGAATTGCGTCGTCGAGCTGTCCGGGGCGGTGAAGGTCCAGACGTAGCTCAGGACGCCGCCGCCCAGGTAACTCGCCGTCGCGCTGAAGGTCGAGGGCCGGCCGGCCGCGCCGGCGGTCGGGATCGACCCAGGGGTAATCACAGGGGCCACGTTGGCCACGACGACGGTCGTGACCGGGCTACTGGCGGTCGCGCCGCCGGCCCCGGTCGCGGTCACCTGTACGGTGTAGGTGCCGGGGGTGCCGTAGGTGAACGTCACACTCGGGCCGGAGGCGGTGGCCACGGCACCGGTCGGCAGGACGATCCGCCAGGTCAGGGTCGGGGCGGTGCCGCTGGGGTCGGTGGCGACTGCGGTAAAGGTGACACTGTCGGCGACGGTCGCCGCCGGGGCCACGGTCGCCGTGACCGACGGGCCGACGAGTGTGACCGCCACGCGGGCCGAGCGGCCGTCGGTCGCCCCGAGGGCGTCGGAGAGCGTCAGGCGGACGGAGTAGTCGCCGCCGACTTCGGGCGCGAACTGCGGGTTCGGCCCGGTGAGTGTGACCGAGTCGAGGGGAACCCCGGCGGGGCTGAGGGCCGCACTGGTGACGGCCCAGGTGAACGTCAGGACGGCACCCGGCGTGAGGCTCGAACCGGTCGCGGACAGGGCCACCGCTTGACCCTGAACCCCGGAGTCCGGCACCGCGAACCCGGTCACCGTCGGCGGGGTGTTCGGCACCGAGACCGTGCGCGGCCCGGTGGTCGCCGACGCCCCGGTCCCGTCGGTGACGGTCAGGGTGACGGTGTAGTCGCCGGGCAACAGCGGGGTGAAGCTGGCGGCGTTGCCGACGGCGAACTCGTACCCCGTCACACCGCCGACGAATCCGTTGGCCCCGGTCGTGGTGGAGGTGCCGCCGTCGGGTGCGGTGACGGCCCAGGTGAAGGTGAGGTCGCGTCGGCCGGTGGTGACGCTGACGGCAACGGCCGCGAGTGCCAGCGGTTGGCTCTGAGTCCCGAGAGCAGGCAACCGGAGGGCGGCAGGGATCAGCACCGGCGGCGCGTTCGTGACCGTGACGGCCAGGGTCGCGGCGGGGGCGTAGGTGCCGCTACTGTCGGTGAAGGACTGCAAACGCACCGTGAACGTCGCGCCGGCCGGGAGGGTGGCGTAGGTGTGTGACGGGTTGAAGGTGCTGCCGACAACGGCGGTGGTGGTGCCGTCGCCCCAATCGACGGTGTACCCGAGCGGGGTGTCGGTGCCCGCGTCGGTCACGGCGACGTTCAAGACGAAGGCGTTCGCCACGCCCAGAGTCACGGTCGGGGTCGTGGTCGAGAGTGCGACGGCCGGGGCGACGTTGACGACCGTCACACTCGCGGCCGCCGAAACGTCGCCGGTGACGCTGCGGGCGACGACCGTGACGGCGTAGGCGGTGCCGCCGACCGCGCCACTGGCGTAGG
>JANXTD010000769.1 GCA_025352585.1 Fimbriiglobus sp. | reverse complement strand
CCAGAAGCTCACCACGCGTGTCGAGCAGACGCTCAAAGTCCAGGGCGGCTCGGACGTGCCGCTGAAGCACGAGCAGACCTTCTTCTTCAAGTGGACCCCGGTCAGCGAAGACAAGGGCAAGTGGCTCGTCAAGCAGACCATTGAGGGCGTGAAGTTCAAGCTCGACATCGCTGGGCAGACGATCGACTATGACTCGACCGATACCAACCCGTCCGGGGCGGCCGGCAACCCCGGCCTCGCCGAGTTCTTCAAGAACCTCATCGGTCTCGAATTCACCGTCACCTTCGGGCCGAACAACGCCGTCGAGAAGGTCGATGGCCGAGAGGAGGCGCTGAAAAAACTCTCCGCGATCAACCCGCAGATGGAAGCGGTCCTCAAGACGATCCTCAGCGACGAGGCCCTCAAGGAGATGACCGACCCGTCCGCCGGCCTGGCCACCGCCACCGGGAAGGGCGTCAACGAGACTTGGGAGAAGAAGTCGGTCCTGTCGCTCGGCCCGATCGGCTCCTACGACCGCACCTACGCCTACACCTACAAGGGCAAGGACACCGACGCTGCCAACAAGGAACTCGACCGCGTCGAGGTCAAGCCGACGCTGACTTACAAGCCGCCGGTCAGCGGCACCGAGAGCCTGCCGTTCCGCATCAAGGCCGGCACGATGACGACCAAGGAAGTCAAGCAGGGCTACATGCTCTACAGCGCCAAGACTGGCCGGACGCAACAGGTCCGCTTCAACGTCATCCTCGAAGGCGAACTCGACGTGACCATTGGCATGGCCGACACGAAGGTGAAGCTCTACCAGGACCAGAAGAACGAACTCGACACCGGCGACGTGTCGTTCCTTCCCGCGAAGAAGTAACGCTGACCCCGCGAGTTTCCCACGCCCGGCGGCCACCCCGCCGGGCGTTTCTGTTGGCCCGCCGGAGTAGCCGCCGTGATCGCCGTCCTCGGTTCGCAGGGCCAACTCGGCCGCGACCTCGTCCCCCGGCTGCCCGGTGACGTGCGGCCGCTGACCCGCGCCGACCTCGACCTCGACCACCCCGAGTCGGTCGCGGCCTACTTCGCCGCGAACCGCCCGGACCTGCTCGTCAACTGCTCCGCGTACAACCTCGTGGACAAGGCCGAGGCCGACCCCGATGCGGCGTTTCGGGTCAACGCCTGGGGCGTGCGGGCACTGGCGGTCGCGTGTGCGAAAGCCGGGGCGAAGCTCGTCCACGTCAGCACCGACTACGTCTTCGGCCTCGACGCTCAGCGCACGTCGCCGCTGACCGAACTCGACGCGCCGGGGCCGGTGAGTTCTTACGGCTTGAGCAAGCTCGCCGGCGAGTACGTCACGCGCACGCACTGCCCGCGGCACCTCGTCGTGCGGACGTGCGGGCTGTACGGGGCGTGGGGCAGCGGCGGCAAGGGCGGCAACTTCGTCGAGACGATGTTGCGCGTCGCGGGGCAGGGCAAGCCGCTGCGCGTCGTCGCGGACCAGCACTGCACGCCGACATATACCGCCGACCTTGCCGACGCACTGGTGAAACTCATCGCCGCGGACGCCGAGGGGCTTTATCACCTCACCAACGCCGGCGCGACGACTTGGCACAATGTCGCGGCCGAGGCGTTTCGCCTGACCGGCACGGCCGCGAACTTGACGCCGATCCCGACGGCCGAGTACCCGACGCCTGCACGGCGGCCGGCGTACAGTGTCCTCGACTGCGGCAAGGCAGCGGCGTTGGGCGTGAAGTTGCGGCCGTGGCGCGAGGCGTTGGCGGCGTATCTTGACGAGCGGCGGAACAAACCGGCGACGGGATGACTTCGCACGACGCCCGCGCGGTGGTACAATCGCGGCTCGCGGGGCCTTAGCTCAACGGTTAGAGCAGTCCGCTCATAACGGATTGGTTGCCGGTTCAAATCCGGCAGGCCCCACTCGACATCATCTCCTCCAGGCGGCGTTCGACGGCATCGACGGTTTCTTCGAGCGTGGACGTGCCGGCGGTCAGGCCGACGCGCACGAAGCGCGTCACCCACGCGCCCTCGAGGTCGCCCGGCCCGACGACGTGGCACGCCGGCAGGCCGTAGTCGGCGACGCGGCGGGCCAACTCGACCGTGTTGTTCGAGTTGCGGCCGCCGACGACCACGACCGCCTCGACTTGCGGCAACAGTTCGGCAAGCGCCCGCTGGTGCTCGCGTGTCGGCCGGCAAATCGTGTCGGCGTAAGTGACCTCGGCGTGCGGGTTGCGTCGGCGGATTTCTGCCAACACCGAGACGGCCAACTCCGGCGGCGTCGTCGATTGGCAGATCACGCCCAACCGCGACGCGCCGTAAGTCCGTACCGCGGCGACCGAAGGCACCACGTCGTGCGACGGTACGTCCTCGACGATGCCGCGGACCTCGACGTGCCCCGGCTTGCCGATGACGACGAGGTGGAAGCCGGCCGCGGCGAACTTCAGCGCCGCGGCGTGGACGCGTTGCACCAGCGGACACGTCGTGTCGATCAGCGTCTTGCCGGCGGCGGTCAGGCGGTGGCGTTCGCGGTCGCTGACGCCGTGGGCGGTGACCAACACCCGCGGCGTGTCGGGGAGGGCGTCGCGCTCCGCCTCGGTGACCATGCCGAAGCCGCGGACGCGCAGTTGGTGGAGCACCACCTCGTTGTGGACGAGTTCGCCGTGGATCGTGACGGTCTGCGGGGCTTCGATGCCCCGCAGCAGCGTCAGCGCGTCCCGCACGCCGAAGCACATGCCCAAGACGTTGGCGCGGATCACGGGCATGGCGGAACCCTCATGGAGTTTGTGACGCAAAGTTACAGTAGCGAAAAAGGCCCGGCGGGCAACGCCGGGCGTAGTTCCGTTCAGCCGGCGGTGAAGCCGAGCCGCTCCGCGGGGGCGGTCGCCTCGTCGGACTTGGCACTGGCCAGCGCCCCGGAGACGATCGATTCGAGGACCGCCAGGTAGCCGAGGAAGCGGGTGCGGCCGGCGTCGGTGAGCCGCACGAGGGTCTGCGGCCGGCGGCCCTTGTGGCCCTTCCAGATCTCGACCAACTGCGCCTCTTGGAGCGTCTGCAAGTGCCGGCTCAGGTTGCCGTCGGTCAGGACGCACAACTCACGTAACTCGTTGAAGACGAGGCCGCCGTCGTGGGCCAGCAGCGACGTAAGGATGCCGAGGCGGGCCTTCTCGTGCAGCACGCGGTCGATGCCGTCGAAGGCGTAGCGGCCCGACTCGGCGGGGTTCGCGGCCGGCTTACTCGTCATCGCGCCGCTCCAGGTGCCAGTAGAGGATGAACGCCGTCGCCAGTTGACCGACGCCGAAGGGCAGGGCCATGCCCCAGGGCGAGTACGCCGAACTCGCCGTGTGCGCGGCGAGGTTGAGGGTGCCGCAGGCCAGGTAGAAGATCGCCACGCCGAGGATCGGCCGCGGTAATAAGCGGCACGAGGCGAAGATGCCCAGGCTGAACAGGACTTGCCACAGGCCCGGCAGCATCCAGCCGACCTCCGGGGCGTGCCGGGCGACGGCGAGGGTCACCAGGCCGCCGGCCGCGAGGCACGGCAGGAACTGCGACACGGCCAGCCGCGTGAGCTGCTGACTGAGTGGCTGATCGACGGTTCGCCAGCGCCACCAGATGCCCGACGCCGCCGCCGCGGCCCCGGCCAGGGCGGTCGCCAGCCACAGCGTGAGGTAGCCGGGCAAGTCGCCGCCAGGGTCGGGCACGAGGAATGGCTGCGCGAGCGCGACGACGACGGCTAGGACGCCGGAGACGCCAACGGGGAAGGCCCGGTAACCGCGGAAGCCCTCCATCACGGCGACGCGGGCGCGGATCTCGGCGATGTGGGAGAGCGCTTCCCGGAGTTCCACGTCACGCCTCCCCAAACGGTGCCACGGCTTTGCCCGATAAAGTAACACGCCGCCCGCCACGGGGCAACGGCAATTGCGGCTACTTGCCGAGTGTCGCCTTGAAGAGTTCCTTCATCGCCGCCCACGACTCCTTGTCGGCCTTCTCGTTGTACGCCATGCCGGGGTTGTTGTGCTTGCCGGCGTCGGGCACGGTGAAGCTGTGGACGGACCCCGCGTAGTCGCGGAAGTCGAGCGGGACTTCGGCCGCCGTCAACGCCGCCTTGAACTTGTCGATCGACTCGGGGCTGATGAATTTATCGTCGGCACCGTGGTTGACGAGAACCTTCGCTTTGATCGCCTTGGCCTGCTCCGGGGTGAAGGCCGGCAACGCCGCGTGGAAGGTGACGACGGCCTTGAGGTCGGCCCCCGTGGAGGCGAGTTGCAGCGCCGTCGAGCCGCCGAAGCAGTAGCCGATCGCGGCCATCTTGGTGGCATCGACCTTGTCTTGCTTCGCCATCGCGGCGAGGGCGGCCTTGGCGCGGCCCTGCCAGACGGCGAGGTTTTTGCGCACGTCGCCGGCCATCTTGGTCGCGTCGCTCGGGTGTTCGGCGACCTTGCCGTCGCCGTACATGTCACACGCGAACGCGGCGTAGCCGAGCTTCGCGAGTTCGGCGGCGCGGCCGCGGGCGTACTCGTTCAGGCCCCACCACTCGTGGACGAGGAGGACGCCGGGGAGTTTGCCGGGGAGGGCGTCGTCGTAGTAGAGTTCGCCCTTCAGCGTCACGCCGTCGAACTGGTAATCGACCGGCACCTTCTTCACGTCGGCCGAGGCGGTGCCGGCGAGGGTCAACAGGGCCGCGAGGGTCAGCAGTCGTCGCATGGGAGTCACTCCGGGTGCGGGAGGGGGTTCGCCGATAGTTTACGGGACCGGGGACGGATTGTCTGTTCTCGGTAGGATACCCCACGTACCCCAGTCCCTTTCGCCAGCGTCAACTCGGACGGCCACCCATGCCCGACGCCTCGCGGTCGAAGGTCGCCATCTACGCCGCCGGGTTCGACCCGCCGACGGCGCACCACCGCACCATCGCCGAGTTGCTGGCGGGTCAGTGCGAGCGGGTCGTGGTGCTGCCGGACGGGCCGCGGCCGGAGCGATCCGAGGACGAGAGCCTGCCGATCCACCGCGCCGTCATGGCCGACCTGAACTTCGCCGGCCTCGACCGCGTGGGCGTCGAACTGGGCGACCTCGAGCGCAGCCGCTTCACGCCCAACCACGAGATGCCCGCGATCTTGGGCCTGTCGCCCGGCGGCGTGACGCACGTCGTCCCGTCCGCGCTGGTGGCCGGGGGCGGGGCGGGGCGGTCGCGCATTCAGAGTGAGTGGGCCGAGGGCGCGCACTTCTGGCGTGCGGCCCACTTCACGGTCCTGCACACGCCGCACGACGCCCCGCGGCCCGAGGACTTGCCGCCGCACTCGCGCTGCCTCGAAGTCCCGCTGCAAACCTCCACCGCCGAGGTGCGGTTGCGGCTCCTGGAGGGCCACCCGACGCCGGGGATGCTGTTGCCGCGCGTCGCCGAGTACGTCCGCCGGCACGGCCTCTACCGCGCCACGCCGCCGGCCAAGGACAGCGTCTATCGACCCGGCCCGCCGCGCCTCCGCCTGATCCACGACGAGCGCAACCCCGTCGCCAACTCCGTGGCCGCCGAGTTGAAGCCCCACGAGCACCCGGACGCCGACGTGATCGCCGTCGTCGGCGGCGACGGCACCATGCTCCGGGCGATCCGCGCGCACTGGCGCGAGCGCCTGCCCTTCTACGGCGTCAACACCGGGCACCTCGGATTCCTCCTCAACGACCGCGCCCGCGCGCGCTTTTGGGAGCGCGAACTGCGGCTCTACCAACTGCCGCTGCTCTGGGTCGAACTCGTCAGCGAGAGCGGCGAGCGACTCGAATCGCTGGCCTTCAACGACTGCTGGGTCGAGCGCCGCACCGGGCAGACCGCGTGGATCGAGGTGTCGGTCAACGGGGCGGTGCGGATGCCGCGCGTCGTCGCCGACGGCATGCTCGTGGCGACCGCGGCCGGCAGCACGTCGTACGCCCGCGCCATGCGTGCGACCCCGCTGCCGTTCAACACGCCACTGCTGACGCTCGCCGGCTCGAACGTGCTCAAGCCCGAGTTCTGGCAGCCGGCCGTGCTGACGCTCGACAGCGAGGTGACCGTGCGCAACCTCGACGTGAGCAAGCGGCCGCTGCAAGGCTTCGTCGATGGCGTCGATTACGGCCGCGTCCGCGAGATGCGCGCCAGGGTCAGCAAGATCGCCGCGGTCGAACTGCTGTTCGCCCACGAACACGACCCCGTTGCCAAGTTGGCGATGCTGCAATTCCCGCAACCGCCGGCGTGACATTCCCGGTTTTGGCGTGGCAACTCAAACCGCTTGTGCGATGATGCGGGCCTGCCCATGAACCCTCGACCAGGGTCCACGTCATGCTCCGCGTCCTCGGCTCGCCGAAACACCTGTGCGACGGCACCACCCGCCGCGACGCCATCGTCGCCGGCGGCCTGACGCTGTTCGGCCTCAC
>JANXTD010000764.1 GCA_025352585.1 Fimbriiglobus sp. | reverse complement strand
GAAAAATCAAATTCAAGGTTTGGTCTTCTCCGCTACTCTGCTCCTCCGCGGTGAAATTCTTGCGTGCTGATGTCACATTCCACCCGCGTAGATGCTGCGGCCGCCGTCCACCGGCAGGCAGACCCCCGTGATGAAGTCGTTCTCCACCAGCGCCAGCACCGCCAGGGCGACGTGCCGCGGGGTACCCTCGCGCTTCACCAGCGTCGCGGCAATCGCCTCGTCGCGCTCGGCTTGCGGCAGGTCGTCGGGTAGCATCACGGGGCCGGGCAGGATGGCGTTGACGCGGACCGCCGGGTTGCGCGTGCCGAGTTCGACCGCCAGGCTGCGCGTTAGGCCGGGGATCGCCGCCTTCGACGGGAAGTACGCGGCGTAGTTGGGGTACGGCCGGGCGTCGGCCCAGTCGCCGATGGTGACGATGACGCCGCCCTCGGGTTGCGCGCACATGCGCAGGCCGACGCCGCGGGACACGAGGAACGTCGAGAGGGTGTTGGCGTCGAAGTTGCCACGCACGTCCGCCGCGGTCACCTCTTCGAGCCGCTTCGATTGCCAGACCGCTGCGGCGTTGACCAGCACGTCCACACGGCCGAAGCGGGCGAACACTCGCTCGACCAGGGCGTTCGCTTCCGCCTCGACGGTGAGGTCGGCCGCGAACGCCTCGCAATCCACCCCGAAGCCGCGCAAGTGCGCGACGGTCTCTTGGGCCTCGGCCGCGGACGTGCGGTAATGCACGGCGACGTGGTACCCCTTCTGGGCGAGCATTTCCGCGATGTGGAAGCCGACGCGGCGCTTGCCGCTGCCGGTGACGAGGGCGACCTTTGTCATCGGCGTGACTCCCAATCCCAGGCGACGGTCGAACCGGCGGTGTCGAGTGGCGCGTCGAGCGTCACCCACGTCTTGCACCCGGCGTACTCCGGCTTCTCCGTGACGACGTAAGGCGCGACCGGCCTGTGCGCCGTGACCGCGAGGACGTACAGGCCCGGCGTGCGGTAGGCGAACCGCTGGCGGATCGTCTCCTCGCTCAGCACGTGCCGGTCGGCCATCGCCAACAGCGCGTCGAGGTCGGTGACGTACTCGACGCCGTGGACCTCGGCCCAGAGCGTCAGGTGCAACTCCCCCGCCGGCGGCCGCGTCGCCTCCGCCTCCTCCAGAAGCCCCGCGCACTCCTCTTTGACGCCGCGGTACTGCGGTTCGTGGAAGTACGTCGGGTACAGCCAGAAGCGGTCGTGTTCGGGGCGAAACGTCCCGCCGACTTCGCTGATGCCGCCCTTGCGCAGGATGATGCGCTGCTGCCCCTCGCCAATCGCATGGCAGACGACGGCCCACTCTTTGAACGCAACATCGAGCATGGCACACCTAGGACCGGGTATGGGGTTTGGGGTATGGCAGAACAGAAGCGGGTGTCGGGTATCGGGTGTCGCAGAACGGAGTCGATCGCAAGGCGGCATCGGTTCGACCATACCCCATACCCCACACCCCATACCCGACGAGGTGTTAGCCGAGGAAGGTACTCTCCCCGCACGTCGCGCGGGCCAGCAGCTCGCGGACAGCGTCGCGCGGCGACTTGCCCTCGTACAGCACTTCGTAGACGCCGGCGACGATCGGCAACTCGACGCCCATCGCCGTGACGCGGTGGTAGACGCTCTTGGCCGTGTAGACGCCCTCGGCGACCTGCGGGCGGGCCAGCACCTCGGCAAGCGTCGCGGTCCCGGCGGCCAGTTCCGCGCCGACGCGGCGGTTGCGGCCGTGCGGGCTGAAGCAGGTCGTCACGAGGTCGCCCAGCCCGGCGAGGCCGGTGAACGTCCCCGGCTCCGCGCCGAGCAGCGCCCCGAAGCGGCCCATCTCGACGAGGCCGCGCGTCAAGAGCGCCGACTTGGCGTTGTCGCCGAAGCCGAGGCCGTCGGACACCCCGGCGGCGATGGCGATGACGTTCTTCAACGCCCCCGCCAACTCGACGCCGAGGATGTCGAGGTTGGTGTAGATGCGCAAGCGCGGGCTGCCGAAGCTCGCCTGCACCGCCGCGGCGTTGGCCCCGAGGGCGCAGGCGGCGACGAGCGAAGTCGGCCGGCCACGGGCGACCTCCTCGGCGTGACTCGGCCCGCTCAGCGCGACGACGTTCTCCGCCCCCAGGACTTCGCGGAGGATTTGACTCGGCCGCTCGAAGGTGTCGAGTTCGATCCCCTTCGTCACGCTCACGACGGGGCACCCCGCCGGCAGGTGGCCGCGGAAGGGTGCGAGGGTTTGTCGCAGGAACGCGCAGGGGATGGCCGTCACCCAGCAGTCCGCGCCGGCAATCGCCTCGCGCGGGTCGGCGGTGATGTGGACGCCGGCGGGGATCGGCACGCCGGGGAGTTGCCGGCGGTTCTCGCGGTGCGTCAGCAGGTCGTCGGCGCTGCCGGCGCGGGCGGCCCAGAGGCGCACGGCGTGGCCGGGGCGGGCGGCGAGGTGGCAGGCCAGGGCGGTGCCCCACGCGCCGGCTCCGAGGACCGCGAACGTCTGCATGGTGTGTGCGCCCCGGACAGGTTCCCGACCCCTCAAAGTCTACCGGGGCGCGGCACGGTCGGCGCGCGAACTCCGAGAATCGGTCACGGCCCCGCGCCCGGCCCGCCGATGGTGTTCGGGGCGAAGTGAATTCGCCGCGACGAGACTCCCCCGACGACCAGGAGGGCGACCGATGGCCACCCAACTCCACATTTACCGCGGCCCGGCCGGCGACCGCTACGACGAGAACGCCTCCGAGGAGTACGCCGACACGCTCAAACTCCCCAGCGTGCGCGTCCGCCTCGGCGACCTGCTGCCGCTCGTGGCGATGGCCCAGAAGCTGAACTTCATCTGGCTCAAGGACTTCCTCGACGACGACGTGCGCATCAGCGAAGACCTCCACGAGGTGCTGCTGACCTTGCGCGCGAGCCGGCCGTCGGCCTAGAAACAACGGATTGTGGGCAGTCGCAGCCGGGCACCCACGAGGGGTGCCCCTACGTGATCCCGGATGACTTTGCCAGGCACCCCAGCAGCGCCGCCTCGACGGCGTCCCAGTCGCCGCCGTCGGCGAACAGCTCGACGCGGCTGTCCCGGCGGTAGGCGATCGTGCGGACGGTCGTCGCCCCGGCGGCGCGGTTCACGGCGACCCACTCGCCATCGACGCGGAACACGCCCTTCAATCGCGTCACGCCGGGCAACGCCCCAAGCGTGGCGAGCAACTTCCCTTCCTCGAACTCGTCGCCCGGACTGAAGACCCAGCCGCACGCCCCCGCCGACGGGTAACGCACCGGGTGCCCGCGGGTTGGCAGTCGAACCAACTCGTCGCGCGGCACGGCCCCTGCGGGGTGCGCGTCGGGGTATAGCGCGCGGCGCTCGTGCCGCGGCATCAGGTCGAGCCAGGCCGGATCGACGCGGCCGTTCTCGACCGCGGCGACGAGCAGCTTCGGCGGGAACAGGCCGTCGGCCCACGCCCCGAACGCGGTGACGAGGTCCGGCGTCGCCCGGTCGGCCTTGCTGAGTAGCAGCACGTCGGCGAGGTGGACTTGGTCCATGAAGATGGGGTTGTCGAACATGCCGGGGCAGGCGAAGTCGGCCGGGGCGACGAGGCCGACGGTCGCCCGGAGTTCGAGCCGGTCGCCGTAGCCGTCGCGGACGGTGTCG
>JANXTD010000742.1 GCA_025352585.1 Fimbriiglobus sp. | reverse complement strand
TTCCTCCGCCTGCCGGCCCGCGCGCTCGCCGGCGTCCGCTCCACCGAGGTGCGGTTCCGCGTCCACGTCGGCACCCAGCATGTGGCCGCGGTCGTGCGAGCGCTAGGCGGGCGGGTGAGGACGAACTGCCTGCCGGTGTGGAACGCGGTCACCGCGTCGGACGAGTTGCCGGGCGACCGGCCGCCGGCCCTCGACCCGGCCGCCGCCGGCTCCGTCGCCGACCGCCTGTTGGTGCTGGAGTGCCTCGACCCCGCCTCCGGCCGCTGCTGGCACGACCGCCGGTTCGCCGGCGACCGCGACCCGGTCGAGACGTTCGAGATGGCGAACCTGCCGGGGGGGAGCGGGCGTGTCGAACTGCGGCTGGCCGTACCTCCCGACACCGGCGGATTCCGGGTGACGTACCTGGCCGGACAGCGAACGCTCGGCACCCTACAGTCGGGGGTGAGTCGGTTCGTCGGCCCCGTGCGGTTGATCGCCCGATCCCCGGCCCTGGCCGCGGCCGGGTGCGAGAGCGTGCGGCTGGCCGAACTGCCGGGCGGTCGGGCGGTCACCGACGCCGAACTCGTCGAGCTGGTGTGGCGGCTGGCCCCGACCCCGGTGCGGGAGCGCGTCGCGACGGCGGTGGCCGCGGGGCGGGTGGGCGTGCGGGTCGAAGTCCGTACCGCCGCCGACGGGCGGGCCGGGCCGGTCACGGTCGTCACCCTCCCGGCGCGCGGCGACGACGCCGCCGACCTGACGTACTGGCTGACCGCACTTGGCGACGAGGCCGGTCGGTACACCGGCGGCCGGGTGGCAGTGGAAGTCCCCACGCCCGCCCAGGCGGGAGGGACGTTTCATGGCTAGCTTGGTGCCGGCAGGCGCGACGGTGGTGTTCACCCCGGACGCCGGGTGGGACTGGGACGGCTTCGACGGATGCGTCGAGGTGTCGGCCGGCCGCGACCGCATGGCCCTGCCGGGCGGGTGCGTCGTCCTCGACGGCGACCTGGTCCGGCTGGGCGAGAGACTCGTCGGGACGAGGTACAAGGCGGCCGGGCATGACGTCGCCGGCGGGGTGGCGTCGGCGACCGTCCGCATCGACGCCGGCACCCTGTTCGAGCGCTTGCGGGTCGAGGGCCGGCCGTCGGCAAAGTCGGACACCACCGGCACGTTCCGCGTCGGGGTGGTGCCCTCGCAGAAGTCGGGCAGTCCGTGCGTGCCGGACGCGGCGACCGAGCGGACCGGCACCTGGGCGATCCGCACGCCGGCCGGCACCCGCACCACTTGTTAACCTGTCAACTCACGCAGCCGGGGCACCGGAGGGAGACTACCGTGGCGATTCAATTCCCGCTACTGCTCGGCCTGGGCGGGGCGTCCGCCGCGGTCGCGTGGCGGCGGCACTCGCGGCTGGAAGTGCGGAGCCTGCCGGACGCGGGGTACTCCACCTACCGCGGGGGTCGGTACTGCGGGCCGGGGTGGGGGTTCGTTCGGCAAGACGTGGAGCGGGGCAAGATCGCCGCCCTGCCGGACGCCCTCGACGCCATCGACGAGGCCTGCCGCCACCACGACCAGTGCTACCACGACAACGGTTGGTGGAGTCAACAGTGCAACGTCCGCCTCGCCGCCGAACTCGCGGTCATCGTTCGCTCGCCGATGAGTACCCCGCAACAGCGCGTCGACGCGGCGGTCATGGCGGCCGTGTTCGCGATCGAAGCGGTGGGGGTCGATCCGTGGCTTCGCCCGGCGTCCGACTCGGTCGGCGTGATCGGCACCACCACCCGCAGCGCTGTCGACGCGGCATTTCAAAACACCGCGACGATGTATCGGGCGATCGAGGTTGCAATCTGCCAACTGTACGGGGTGACCCGTTGACTCTGAAGCTGGGCACCGTATAAGGCTGTTCCGGGGCTGTCATGTGCCGAAGTCTATCATGTACTTATCAGTTTGAACGACTCCCCGGCGTGGCAGGCCACCGCCTCGTCGCGGCGGCCAGGCTCGACGCCCCAAGCCGCTGAGCAGGTGGACGGCCGCGTTCCGCAGCCCCGCGAGGACCTGCGGCGCGGCCCCTCTCCGCACCCGGCCGGCGTCCTCCCGTAGCGTCACGTCCCAGACGTGGTGCAGCCCGTCCTCGACCGACCAGTGCGCCCGCACCAGCCCTAGCCGCCGCCCGGCGTCGGTCCGCCCGTGGGTCAGTGACGTGACGCTGTACGCCGTCTTGGTGACCGTCACCCCCGCGCGCCGCTCGCGCCGGCCGTGGCCCTTCCCGACGCTGGTGGCGGTCCGCCGGTCGGCGGCGGCCTCCCTGAGCCAGGAGGGGGAGCAGGCCGCGTCGTCGAACGCGGCCGCCACGTCCGCCAGGCTCGCGGATGCGCGAGACGCCGTGCTCCTCGTCGAGGGTCACGTCCATGGCCGCCGCCTCGTACAGGTCGCGCAGCATCTCGGCCGACACGTTGTCCGGCGTCACCAGTTCCGTCGCCATGCGCGGGCCTCTGCGGGAAGGGGCAAGTTACGCGGCGCGAAGCGGCGGGGCAAGCCGACCCGGAAAAGCGGG
>JANXTD010000735.1 GCA_025352585.1 Fimbriiglobus sp. | reverse complement strand
CCCGCTTTTGGGGCGGGCCACGCTCGTTTCAGGACCCCGCAGCCCGCCCAGACTGCGCCAATGCGGGTGAGCCTCTTGGGACGGGTGCGCGAGTGTCGGGAAATCCCCCAATTGCCTAAATTGCCGCGCGATGCCGCCATTTTGTTCTAGTATTCGGGGATACCGCGGTGATTGCCGCCCGACGTGTGCCGATTCCATCCCTCTTGACGGTCCCCAATGAACATCCTTTCCGTCCTCCGTCAACGCTCCCGCAAGCTCCTGAGCCAGTCCAAGCCGACGCCCCGCCAGCCGTTAGCGATCGAGATTCTTGAAGACCGCGCCGTGCCGACGGTGTCGGGCGTCGCGTTCCAGGACTTCAACGCCAACGGCTTCCGCGACCTGACCACGACGGTGACCGGCCCGAGCGGCAGCACCGTGTCGGCCGCGGTGGACCGCGGCATCGCCAACGTGACCGTGACCGCGTACAACGCGGCCGGCGCGAGCCTCGGCACGACGCTGACCGACGCCTTCGGGGCGTACACGCTCAACGTCGGCGGCCCCGTCCGCGTCGAGTTCTCGGCCCTGCCGACGGGGTTCACGCCCGGCCCGCGCGGCCCGAGTTCGGGGTCCGCGGTGCAGTTCGTGGCGACCGCCAACGCGACCAACGTGAACTTCGGGGTCGTGCGTGCGGTGGACCACAGCCAGGACAACCCCCTGGTGGCCACGTCGGTGTACGCCTTCGGCGACCAGCAGAGCGCGGACAACGCGACCAAGACGACGATCGTGGCGTTCCCGTACTCGTCCGGCGGCACGTCCGGGGCCGGCTTCGTCAACCCGGACCCCGCGACGCCGGTGCTTTCGGTGCTGGCCAGCCAGGTCGGCACGACGCTGGGCCTCGGCTACGGCAAGGACGCCCGCGACCTCTACGCCGCGGCGTACTTCAAGCGCTTCGCCGGCTTCGGGCCGGGCGGCACCGGGGCGATCTACAAGGTCCCCGTGCCGGCGGTGTTGCCGGCGCAACCCTCGGCGAGCGTCTACGCCGACCTGAACACCCTCTTCGGCGCGGGCACGGCTGGGGCAAACCTCCACGGCCCGGCGGATTACGACACCGACAACGGCAACACCGGCTGGGCGGCGGTCGGCACGAGTTCGCTCGGCGGCCTTGACGTGTCGAGCGACGGCAAGTTCATTTTCGTGATGAACCTGGCCGACCGACAGCTTTACAAGGTGCCCACGACGGGCGTCGTCGATTCGACGACCGTGAAGCGCGTGTCGATCCCCCTGGGCAACCCCGACAGCTCCGTCATCACCCCGGCCCGGTTCGTGTCGGACGACCTGCGGCCGTTCGCCGTCGAGTACCACGACGGTAAGGTGTACGTCGGCGTCGTCTACACGGCCCAAACGAAGTCCACCGGCCAGGGCGACCAAACCGCGCGGGACGAGCTGCTCGCGGCGGTCTACGTCGTGAACCCGGCGACGATGGCGTTCACCCCGACGCCGGTGTTCACGGCGCGGCTCAACTACACCCGCAGCCAGTCGATTTACATCGGTACGTCGAACTGGGAGCCGTGGAGTCCGACGTACTTCTCGACGGTCGGCAACGGCGGTGCCGGTATCGCCCCGCAGCCGATGCTCACCGGCATCACCTTCGACGCCCAGGGCAACCTGACGCTCGGCCTCCGCGACCGCGGGGCCGACCAGAACGGCTTCTTCACGCTCAGCGACCCGGCCCAGCCTGGCCAGCGTATCGAGGGCTTCACCGGCGGCGACACCCTGCGGGCGACGATCACGACCGTCGATAACCTCGCCTCCGGCTGGACGCTCGAGGCCAACTCCCGCGTCCCCAACAACCTCACCGCGTCCCCGGCGACGCTCGGCAACGGCCCCCAGGGCAACAACGCCGGGCCGGGCGGCGGCGAGTTCTTTTACGAGGAGAGCCTGGGCGGCACACACGCGGAGACTTCGATCGGCGGCACGGCCCAACTCCCCGGCTCGCCGGACGTGCTGAGTACGACGATGGACCCCGGCGACCAGACCCGCGCCGGCGGCGTCTCGTTCTTCAGCACCCTGACCGGGGCCAAGGTCAAGGCCTACGAGCTGTACCACACCCTCGGCGGCAACTCGCCCACCGACTACGCGAACGGCGGCGGCACGTTCGGCAAGGCCAACGGCATGGGCGAACTCGTCATCATGTCCGAGACGGCCGCGATCGAGGTCGGCGACCGCGTCTTCCTCGACACCAACGGCGACGGGATCCAGGGGGCCAGCGAGGCGGGCATCGCCGGCGTGACCGTGCGGCTCTACGACGCCGCGAACGCCGTCCTCGCCACCGCCGTCACCGACGCCAACGGCAACTACCTTTTTTCCAACGGCCCCGGCACGAGCACCGCCAGCGCCCGCTACGGCGTCACCACCCTGACCGCCAACACCGCCGGCTTCTCGATCCGCTTCGACAACCCGGCCGACTACCTCACCGGCGGCCCGCTGTTCAACAAGCTGCTCACGATGCCGCTCAACGACCTGAGCGCTGGCGGCACCGCGCGCGACTCCGACGCCGTGCTGCCGACCCCCGGCAAGCCGATCGGCGCGGGCCACTTCCCGCGGATCACGCTGGCGACCGGGCCGGACGGCCAGGTCGTCCACACCTACGACGCCGGCTTCACCCCGCCGGTGAGCCTCGGCAACCGCGTCTGGCTCGACACCAACAACGACGGCCTGCTCAACAACGGCGAGGCGGGTGTCCCCGGCGTCGTCGTGACGCTGCTGACCGCCGCGAGCGTCTCGATCGACGAGACGACCACGGACGCCACGGGCCACTACCTGTTCACGAACCTCCTCGCCGGCGGCTACTACGTCCAACTGAGGATCCTCCCCAGCGGCCTGCGGTCGAGCACCGGGTCGGGCGTCGCCGGCGGCGTCGCCGGGGCCGGCACCTTCGAGGGCTTGAACACGCCCCTCGGCAACCCCAGCACCGACAACGACGACAACGGCACGCAGGTCGGCGCGATCGTCCGCAGTACGGTCATCACGCTCGCGCCGGGCACCGCGCCGACGACGGAAGGCGACGTCGGCACGCAGACCGACAACGCCGCCAACGCCGATAGCAACCTGACGCTGGACCTCGGCCTGATCCGCACGTTCAGCCTCGGCAACCGCGTCTGGAGCGACGCCAACAACGACGGCCTCTTGAACAACGGCGAGGCCGGCATTGACGGCGTCACCGTGCGCCTGCTCGACTCCGCCGGCAACCCGATCCTGGTCGGCGGCGTCGGCGTGACGACGACCACCGCGGGCGGCGGCTACTACCGCTTCGACGGCCTGACCTCCGGCAGCTACGTCGTCGAGGTCGCCGGCAGCGGCCCCCTCACCGGCTACCTCAGCAGCAGCGGCACCAACGGCAGCGCCACCGGCACCTACGAGCCGACCCCGCCCGGCGGCAACACCGACAACGACGACAACGGCAGCGTGTCGGGCGTCAACTTCCGCAGCGGCGTCGTGACCCTCGGGCCGACGAACAACTCGCCGACGGGCGAGGCCGACCTGGGGACGGGCGACGCGGCGGCCGCGCCGGACGACCAGTCGAACCTCACCGTCGATTTCGGCTTCTACCAGCCGCTGAACCTCGGCAACCTCGTCTTCAACGACCTGAACAACAACGGCGTCCGCGACGGCGGCGAGCCGGTCCTCATCGGCGTGCCGGTGCGGCTGTACAACTCGCTCGGCGGGCTGGTCTTGAGCACCGTCACCAACGGCAGCGGCAACTACGCCTTCGGCAACCTGACCGCCGGCAACTACACCGTCGAGGCCGACCTGCCCGCCGGCTTCGTGTCGAGCACCGGGGCCAACGGCAAGGCGACCGGCCCGTACGAGCCGGCCACGACCAGCGGCGTCGATAACAGCGACAACGGCACGCGCGTCGGGGTCACCCAAACCGTCCGAAGCGGCACCGTGGCGCTGAGCGTCGGCGGCGGGCCGGGCGTGGCGGTCGATGGCGACGGCACCAACGGCAACCTGACCGTCGATTTCGGCGCGTTCGTGCCGCTGAACCTCGGCAACCTCGTCTGGAACGACGCCAACAACAACGGCAAGTTCGACGCCGGCGAGGTCGGCATCAACGGCGTGACGGTCAACCTCTACGCCGACGCGAACGCCGACGGCGTCCCCGACAGCCTCACGCCGCTGGCCACGACCGTGACCGCCGGCGGCGGCCTCTACTCGTTCACCGGCCTCGGCCAGGGCACCTACGTCGTCGGGGTGCCGACCGGCGGCCCCCTCGCCGCGTTCAAGAGCAGCAGCGGCACGAACGGCAGCCTGACCGGCCCGTCCGAGCCGGCCCCCGGCGGCGTCGCGGACAACACCGACCACGGCAGCCTCGTCGGCGTCAACTTCCTGAGCGGCTCGTTGACCCTGAGCGTCGGCGGCCAGCCGGCGGCCGGCGTCGATGGCGACGGCACCGACGGCAACCTCACCGTCGATTTCGGCTTCTTCCAGCCGCTCTCGCTGGGCAACCAGGTCTGGAACGACGCCAACAACGACGGCAAGTTCAACAACGGCGAGGCCGGCCTGGCCAACGTCGTCGTGCGGCTCCTCGACGGCGCGGGCAACCCGGTCCTCGGCGTCGGCGGCGTGGCGATCACGACCACGACCAACGCCAGCGGCCAGTACGTCTTCACGAACCTGGCGACCGGCACCTACGTTGTCGAAGTCGTCGCCCCGACCGGCTACATCAGCAGCCAGGGCGCGGGTAACGCCTACGAGCCGGGCAAGAACCCCGCCACCGACACGACCGACGGCGACGACAACGGCACGAGCGCCGGCGGCCAACTCGTCCGCAGCCTGCCCGTGGCCCTCGCGGCCGGCACCGCCCCGACCGGCGAGCCGGCCCTCGTCGGCCTCGCCGACGCCGTGCCGGATTCGGGCGCGAACTACACGGTGGACTTCGGCCTGTTCGCGCCGATGAGCCTCGGCAACCGCGTCTGGGAAGACTTGAACAACGACGGCCTGCGCAACGGAGTCGAGCCGGGCGTCGCCGGGGTGACCGTGACGCTCTTCACGAGCACCGGCACCGCCGTCGGCGTCACGACCACCGACGGCACCGGGCACTACCTGTTCACGAACCTGACCCCCGGCACCTACTACGTCGAGCTGAGCAACCTGCCGGCCGGCTTCGTGTCGAGCACCGGCACGGGCGTGACGGGCGGCCTCGCCGGCTTCGGGCCGTACGAGGGGGCGAGCACCCCGGACGCCAACACCGTCAAGACCGACGACGACGACAACGGTTCACAGGTCGGCACGGTCGTCCGCAGCAAGACGGTCACGCTGACGCCGTTCGGGCAGCCGACCGGCGAGGCCGACGTCGGCACGCAGGTGGACAACGCCACTGACATCAACGGCAACCTGACGCTCGACTTCGGCGTGGTCCGCGTCTACAGCCTCGGCAACCGCGTCTGGAACGACGCCAACAACGACGGCCTGCTCGACACCGCCACCGAGTCCGGCATCGACGGCGTCACGGTGCGGCTGCTCAAGGCCGACGGCACGGCGGTCCTCGACGCCACCGGCACCGCGGTCACCACGACGACCGTGGGCGGCGGCTACTACGCCTTCGACAACCTCCTCGCCGGCGACTACCGCGTGCAAGTGGACGGCGGCGGCAACCTCGCCGGCTTCGTCAGCAGCAGCGGCACCAACGGCAGCACCACCGGCCTGTACGAGGCGGCCCCCGGCCCGAACAGCGACACCGACAACGACGACAACGGCGACGCCTTCGGGGCGGACTTCCGCAGCGGGGTCGTGTCGCTCGGGCGAGGCGCGACGGAGCCGACCGGCGAAGCCGACACCACCGAGACGCCGTTCATTGTGGTCGATGACCAGTCGAACTTCACCGTCGATTTCGGCTTCTACCGGCCGATCGCGCTGGGCAACCTCGTCTGGAACGACCTGAACAACAACGGCCGCCGCGACGCCGGCGAGCCGGGCCTCGACGGCGTCACCCTCCGACTGTATGACTCCGCGAATACGCTCGTCGCCATGACCGCGACCGACGCCAACGGCAACTACCTGTTCGATAAGCTGACCCCCGGCGATTACTCCGTCGAGGCCGACTTGCCGGTCGGGTTCGTCAGCAGCAGTGGCACCAACGGCAGCGCCACTGGACTGTTCGAGGCGGCCCCGAGTCCGGGCAACGGCGTCGATGACGACGACAACGGCACCAAGACGACCGGCCAGACGGTCCGCAGCCTGCCCGTGACCTTGGTCCTGGGCGGCACCAACAGCGACCTCACCGTGGACTTCAGCGGCTACGTGCCGCTGTCGCTGGGCAACCGGGTCTGGGACGACCTGAACAACAACGGCGTCCGGGACGCCGGCGAGCCGGGCCTGGCGGGCGTGACCGTGACGCTGTTCACCGCCGCGAGCGCTTCCGTCGGCGCTGCCGTCACCGACGCCAACGGCTACTACCTGTTCACCAACCTGAACCCCAACGGCTACTACGTCGAACTCAGTACCCTGCCGACGACGTACGTGTCGAGCACCGGCGCGGCCGGCAGCGTCGGGCCGTTCGAGGGGGCCAACACCCCGTCGGGCGACACCAACGCCGACAACGACGACAACGGCACGCAGGTCGGCCCGATCGTGCGGAGTACGGTCATCACCCTCGCCGTGGGCACCGAGCCGCCCGGCGAGACCGATGTCGGCACGCAGGCCAACAACGCCGCCGACGCCGACACCAACTTGACGCTCGACCTCGGCCTGACGCGGACCTACAGCCTCGGCAACCGGGTGTTCGTCGACGCCAACAACGACGGCCGGCGGAACCCCGGCGAGTCCGGGATGGACGGCGTCACCGTCCGGCTGCTCGACGCGGCCGGCAACCCGATCCTGACCCCCGGCGGCGTGGCGGTGACTACGGTCACGGCCAACGGCGGCTACTACCGCTTCGACGGCCTGCCGGCCGGCGACTACCGCGTGCAGGTCGATGGCACCGGGCCGCTGCTCGGCTACCGCAGCAGCACCGGGGCCAGCGGCGTCGCCGGGACGGCCGGCCCGTTCGAGGCCGCCCCGAGTCCGAACACCGACGTGGACGGCGACGACAACGGCAGCCAACTCGGGGCCAACGCCCGCAGCGGCGTGGTCACCCTCGGGCCGAACAACTCCGAGCCGACCGGCGAAACCGACCTGTTCGAGTCGGACCGCTCGACGCCGGACGCCCAGTCGAACCTCACGGTCGATTTCGGCTTCTTCCGGCCGCTGTCGCTGGGCAACCGCGTGTTCATTGACGCCAACAACGACGGCAAGTTCGGCCCCGGCGACTCGGCCCCGGCCGGCCCGGTGGCGCTGAACCTGCTCGACGGCGCGGGCAACCCGGTCCTCGACGGCGGCGGCAAGGCCGTGACGACGGTCACGAACCCCCAAGGCTACTACTCGTTCACCGGCCTGAACCCCGGCAAGTACCAGGTCGCCGTCGCCGCCAGCGACCTCGCCGCGGGCGGGGTTCTGGCGAACCTCCTGAGCAGCACCGGCGGCGCTGCCGGCTCGGTCACCGGCCCCAACGAGCCGGCCCCCGCGACGCCCGTCGATAACGCCGACAGCGGCACGCTGGCCCTCGGCGGCGTCCTGTCGCCGGTGGTCACGCTGGTGGACGGCACCGCCCCGACCGGCGAACCCGACGCGGCCGCCATCGCCGACCCGACCGCCGACCCCGACAGCAACCTCACCGTCGATTTCGGCTTCTACCAGCCGCTCACCCTGGGGAACCTCGTCTGGAACGACGCCAACAACAACGGCGTCCGCGACGCCGGCGAGCCGGGCCTGGGGAACGTCGCCGTGCGGCTCTACAACGCCGGCGGGGCGCTGGTCGCCAGCACGTCCACCGACCTCAACGGCAACTACCTGTTCACCAACCTGACCCCCGGCGACTACTCCGTCGAGGCCGACTTGCCGGCCGGGTTCGTCACCAGCACCGGGGCCAACGGCAGCCCGGCCGGGCCGTTCGAGGCGGCCCCGAGTCCGAACAACCGCGTCGATAGCGACGACAACGGCACCAAGACCGCCGGCCAAACCGTCCGCAGTTCGCCGGTGACCTTGGCCGTCGGCGGCACCAACAGCGACCTCACCGTGGACTTCGGGGCGTTCGTGCCGCTGAGCCTCGGCGACCTGGTCTGGAACGACGCCAACAACAACGGCGTGTTCGACAGCGGCGAAGTCGGCCTCGCGAAGGTCGCCGTCAACCTCTACGCCGACGTCAACGCCGACGGCGTGCCCGACAGCTTGACCCCGCTGGCGAGCACCGTCACTGACGCCGGCGGCAACTACCTGTTCACGGGCCTCGGCCAGGGCACGTACGTCGTCGGCCTGCCGACGGTCGGCTCGCTCGCCGGCCTGAACAGCAGCAGCGGCACCAACGGCAGCCTGGGCGGGCCTTACGAAGTCGCCCCCGGCCCCAACAACGACGTCAACAACGACGACAACGGCACCCTGGTCGGCGTCAACTTCCTGAGCAGCCCCGTGACGCTGACCCCCGGCGGCGAGCCGGGCGGCAACGTCAACCTCACGGTCGATTTCGGCTTCTACCAGCCGGTCGCCCTGGGCAACCTCGTCTGGAACGACGTGAACAACAACGGCGTCCGCGACGCCGGCGAACCGGGCCTGGCGAACGCCCCGGTGCGGGTGTTCGACGCCGCCGGCAAGCTGGTCGGCAGCACGACGACCGACGCCAACGGCAACTACCTTTTCCCGAACCTGACGCCCGGCGCGTACGCCGTCGAGGCCGACCTGCCGGCCGGGTTCGTCAGCAGTAGCGGCACCAACGGCAGCCCGACCGGGCCGTCCGAAGTCGCCCCGAGTCCGAGCAACGGCATCGACAACGACGACAACGGCACCAAGACCGCCGGCCAAACCGTCCGCAGTTCGCCGGTGACCTTGGCCGTCGGCGGCACCAACAGCGACCTCACGGTGGACTTCGGGGCGTACAGCCCGCTGAGCCTGGGGAACCTCGTCTGGAACGACTTGAACAACAACGGCCGCGTCGATGCGGGCGAACCGGGCCTGGCGAACGTGCCGGTGCAGCTCTTCAACGCGGCCGGCAACCTCGTGACGAGCACGACGACCGACGGCAACGGCAACTACCTGTTCCCGAACCTGACGCCCGGCGACTACACCGTCGGCGTCACGCCGCCGGCCGGCTTCACTCTCAGCACCAACAAGGGCCAGTCGCCGAACGACGGGGTCGATAACGACAACAACGGCACGCCGTCGGGGGCGAGCGTCCGCAGCCTGCCGGTGACGCTGACCGTCGGCGGGTCGCCCGGCAACGTCAACCCCACGGTCGATTTCGGCCTGACCGTCCCGCCGGTGGTGCCGCCAGTCGTGCCCCCGGTGGTGCCCCCGGTCGTGCCGCCCGTGGTCGTCCCGCCGGTCGCCTCGGTGTCGGGCTTCACGTACCGCGACAACGACCTGACGGCGACCTACACGCCGGGCCTGCGCAACGACACGCCGATCGGCAACGTCAAGGTCACGCTCACGGGCACCGACCTGGCGGGCAACCCGCTGCCGCCGCAGAGCGCGACGACTAACGCCCAGGGCTTCTACGAGTTCACGGGCCTGCCGGCGGGCAACTACACGGTCACGGAGACGCCTCCGGTCGGCTTCTACTACCACGGTGCCGCCGAGGCTGCCGGGGTTGTCGGCCCCGTGGTAGT
>JANXTD010000866.1 GCA_025352585.1 Fimbriiglobus sp. | reverse complement strand
ACGCTTGAAACAGCACTTCGCAAACTACCCAGGCTCCCAACTGCGTAACTCCTATAGCTTATCTCTTGACACTCCCGGCACGCGGGGGACTTTCGTCCCCCACTCGCCGTGTCGTTACTTGCCCGGCGTGGCCGGGGGGATGGTCATCGGCGCGGGGGCCGGGGGGATGGTCATCGGCATCGTCGCCGGGGCGGTGCCGGTGACCGGGGCGGCCGCGGCGTTCGCGCCGATCACCGGGTACGGGTTCGACACCGGGGCGATGACCGCGTTCGCCGGGTTGTACTGGCAGTCGCAGCGGCCGGCGACGTAGCCGGGGTTGCAGCCGGTGCTGATCGCCGTGAGCGCGAGCAGGGCCACGCCGAGAATTTGACGTTGCATGGTGGGGGTTCCCGTTCCGTCCGTGGGGGGTCGAAGCGACGCGGGGCGGAGTCCGTGACCCGCCCGGACCGCCGACCGCGCCGCCGCCGGGGTGGGTGGCGACGGCGTGGCCGTGGTCGCGGGCGGGGGGACGTGTCGGGCGGCCCGCATCCGTGCGCGAACCCCCGACCCCCCGGCCGAGTCGAGCGTCGGCTCCTGCCGTGCGTTCGACCTGACGCGATCCTTTTCGGCGAGCGGGCTTTACCGGCTTGACTCATTTTGCCGATTCGCCCACGCCCCACCACCTAAGCTAACCCCCGCCGACCCCGAAGATTCCCCGGAGTGTCTCGCCCATCGACGCCATCATCCTCGCCGCCGGGAAGGGCACCCGCCTCCGGCCGCACACCGAGACCTGCCCCAAGCCGCTGCTCCTGGTGCAGGGCCGGCCGATCCTCGACTGGATCATTGCGGCGCTCCCGCCGGTGGACCGCGTCGTCGTCGTCGTCAACTACCTCGCGGAGCAAATCGGCGACTACCTGCGGACGCAGACGCACGTCAAGGACTACGTCACGGTTCGCCAGGCGGAAGCCCGCGGCACCGGCGACGCGCTCATGAGCTGCCGCGGCCACGTCACCGGCGAGCGTGTCATGGTCCTCAACGGCGACGACCTGATTGGCCGGGCCGACCTCGCCCGACTCGCCGCCGTGCCGATGGGGATTCTGGCGCGGCCGGTGGACGACCCGGCGAGCTTCGGTATTTTGTTCCGCCGGCCCGACGGCACCCTCGAACGGATCGTCGAGAAGCCGCGCGGCCTGAGCGCCCCGCAACTCGCTAACATCGGCGGCTACCTCTTCCCCCGCAGTGTCTTCGACCTGACGCTGCCGCTGTCGCCGCGCGGCGAGTACGAGATCACCGACGCCGTCGGGCAACTCGCCGACGCGGGGCGGTTCGAGGTCGTGGAAGCCGACTACTGGCTGCCGATCGGCACCGTCGAGGCGTGGCGGGCGGCGCAAACCGCCGACGTGGGGCCGGCCCGGTGACCGCCGAGCCGCTGGGCGACCAGACGGTGCTCGTGCGCCCCGGCGACGAGGCGGCCGCGGTCGCCTGGGGCGAGGCCGCGCGGCACTCCGCCCCCGCGTGGCTGCACGATGTCGTCGTGGCGTACACCGCCGTCGGCGTCCACTTCGACGCCGACCGCGTGTCGCTCGCCGACGTGTTCGCGTGGGCCAACTCCCTCGAAGTCGTCGCGTCCCGACGGCCCGAATCGCCGCCGGTGGCCATCCCCGTCTGCTACGAGCGGCAACTCGACCTGGCCCGCGTCGTGAGCTTCACGGGGCTGACGGCCGACGCCGTGGTCGCCGCGCACCTCGGCACGACGTACACGGTTTACGCCATCGGCTTCGTGCCCGGCTTCCCGTACCTCGGCTACCTGCCCGACGTGCTGCAAGGCGTGCCGCGACTGAGTTCGCCGCGGCTGCGCGTCGAGCCGGGGAGTGTGGGGCTGACCGGCCGGCAGACGGGCGTCTACCCCATCGCGCGGCCCGGCGGCTGGAACCTCGTCGGCCGCACGCCGCTGACCCTCGTCGATGTCGCCGCCGGCTACTTCCCGCTGCGCGTCGGCATGGCGGTCACGTTCAGCCGCATCGACGAGGCGGAGTTCACCCGGCTCGACGGCACGCGGCTCAGCGGGTGAGCAGCCCGCGGACGCGCCCGGCCAGCCACGGCGTCAGTGTGCCTTCGCCCTGCCGCCGCAACGCCTTGCCGACTAGCACCGCGAGGTGCAGCGGCAAGCCGCGCAGTCGCTCGGCCCGCGGCGTGTTGCGCCACCAGACGCGCTCCTCGTTGCACGACTGCGCTTCGAGCGTTCGCCGCGACGGCCGGCGGCCGTAGGAAGCCGAGACGTGGTGCCAGACGACACTCGCCGGCTCGTACCAGACCTCGCCGCCGGCCGCGCGCAGGCGGTGCGACACATCGACATCCTCGAAGTACGCGCCGAAGTCGGCCGGGAAGCCGCCGACCGCTTCGAGGGCGGAGCGCCGGTAGAACCCCGCCGCGGCGCTGACGCCCCAGACCGGCCCCGCGACACGCAACAGGTCCGGGGCGTGCTGCCAGGCGACGCCGTGGCCGCGCTTGGTGGCGTAGCCGCCGCGGTGGTACTCGTCGCCGGCCGTGTCGATTCTCGAAGTGCCGTGCTGCAACACTAGCGGCGCGACGGCGACGACCCGGAGGTCAACGAAGTGCGCCAGCGCCGCGTCGGCCCAGCCGGCCTGGACCTCGGTGTCGTCGTTGAGCAGTTCGACGACCTCGCCGCGCGCGACCGCCAGCCCGGCGTTCACGGCGGCGCAGAAGCCGCCGCGGCGCGGCAGCCGCACGCAGCGGACCCCGAATGACTCGGCGACGCGACTGATCAGGTGCCCGGCGGAGGCGTCGTCGGCGACGATCACGTCGGTTCCGGTGGGGGCGTGCCGGGCGACGGACGCCAGGCAACTCGCGAGCAACCCGGCGTGGCGGTGTGACGGGACCACGATCGACAGGATGGGTGTCATCGCAATGTCACCAAAATTTCGACGGTGACACCGCGGCGTCACCGGGTGTCGGGGCGGTGTCACTGGGTGCGGCCGTCCTGGGCGGCGGCGATGCCGTGCAGGGTGTCGGCGGCGCGGCGGACGTGCCCGGCCACGGCGTCGCCGCGGCCGGCCGCGAGGTCGCCGGTGAGCCGGCCGAGTTCGCCGTACCAGTGCTCCGCCGAGTCGTCGCCGCGGCGGCGGGCCAGGTGCCGCCGCGCGACGGCCTCGGCCCGCACCACGCCCGACAGCACGCGCGACTGCCAGCGCGGCCAGTGCTTGCGCGAGTACGTCAGCAGCGCGTGCCGCGTGACGAGCCGCAGCGGCGGCGGCACCTCGCGGACGTGCAGCGGCCAGTGGTGTTTGACCTGCAACGCGGGGTCGTACCAGATCGACCAGCCGGCGGCGCGGGCGCGCAGGCAGAAGTCGACGTCCTCGTAGTAGAGGAAGAAGCCCTCGTCGAGGCCGCCGAGGCCCTCGTAGCAGTCGCGCCGCACCAGCAGGCAGCCGCCGGTGACCCACGGCACCGGGGCGCGGCCGGCGAGCGCCTGGTGGTCGCACTTGCGGCGCGAGCGCGGCAGCAGCATCCCCGCCGCGGTGCGCAGCAGCGTGGGGAAGCGGCCGGCGCTGGCCTGGCGCGAGCCGTCGCGGTTGCGCAACTGGAACCCCACCACGCCGCAGCGCGAGTCGACCGCCGGCCAGCGCTGCGCGGCGTCGAGCACGTCGTCGAGGAAGCCGTCGGGCACGCTCACGTCGGGGTTGAGGAGCAGCACCCACTCGCCGCGGCTCAGGTTCGTGCCGCGGTTCACCGCACGGGCGAAGCCCTCGTTGGAGCCGCTGAGGTGGACCGACACCCCGGACAGCCCGGCGAGCGTCGCGGCGACCCGCTTGCGCGGCGAGTGGTTATCGACGATGACGACCTCGGCGGCCCCGCGGCGGACCGCCTCGCAGCGCCGCAGTTGCCGGGTCAGGCGGGCGGTGTTGCGCCACTGGCAGAAGTTGACGACGACGACCGAGAGTTGCGGCGTCCCGACGGCGGTGCCGGCGCTGGGCCGCGGGCGCAGTACGCCCTTGGCCTCGGGGGCCGGTTGGACCGCGGCTCGGGCGGCGGGGCTTCGCAAGTCGGCAGTCGCCGTAGCCATCGGGATCCATCCCTCGGCGCAAGTCGGGGTCACGGGCCGGACTATAGGCAGCCGGCCGCGGAACGTGCAACCCCACCCCGCCCGGCCCGGCGACAGTGCCCTCGACACGGCCACCGCGCCGGCGTTACCGTGGTCCTCGGTAGAGAACTCGCCACGCATTGGGGGTCGGAATGGGTCGGGCGGCGGCGGTTGGGGCGGCGGTCAACGCGCTGGCGTTCGCGGCGGTGCTCGGCGTGAGCTTCGCGCTGACCCCGCACCTGATCCGCGAACTCGGCAAGCCCAGCTACGACGTGTGGGTCGTCGTCGAGGCGGTGCTGGCGTACTTCACGCTGCTCGACGGCGGCGTCGCGGCGGGGCTGGTGCGCGTCGTCGCGCGGGGCACCGTGACCCGCGACCTCGCCCACGTCAACGCCTACGCCTCCGCGTCGCTGGCGGTGTTCCTCGCGGCCGCACTCGTGGCGCTGGGCGTCGGCACGCCGGTGTTACTCGCGCTCAGCCCGCGACTCATCGCGCAGGCACCGGACGCCGTGCCATTCATGCTGGTGATGCTCGTCAACCTCGCCGTGACGCTGCCGTTCAGCGTCTACCCCGCGGCCCTTGACGGGCTGCAACGCTTCACGGCGCGGGCCGCTGTCCGCGTCGCGATGCTGGTCGTGCGCACGGCGGCGACCCTCGGCGTCCTGGCGG
>JANXTD010000660.1 GCA_025352585.1 Fimbriiglobus sp. | reverse complement strand
CCGACCTGACCAAGCCCGTCGCCGCGCACTACGTCGCGCTGGGCACCCTGGCGGCGTTCGGCGTGGCGATGCTGGCGACGCAACTGCCCTACGGCCGCTTCGTCGCGGTGCCGCTGGCCGCTGCGGGGCTGACCGTCGCCGGGCTGACGCTGTTCGGGTTGGAGGCGCAGCGCTGGCTCGGCTGGGCCGGCTTCGGGCTGAACGCGGCCGCGCTCACGCTCGCGCTGCTGCTGCCGTCGTGGCTGGGCATGAGCGGCTGGGTGCCGGCCGGCGACCCCGAGGCGGGGCCGAAGCCGGTGACCGCCGTCGGCCGCGACGGGAGTTTGCCGACCGCCGCCGCGTGGGTGGACGCTTCGCAAGCCGTCTGGGAACAGGGCGATGTCCGCGTCGCCGTGGTCGCGGTCGAGGTCGCCCCTCTCGACCCCGCGGCGAAGTCGCCCGAGGCCCGCCGCGAGCGCGGCCTGCGCGTGACGCTCAAGCTCACTAACGTCGGCGTGGCGCGGGCCATCGACTTCGACGGCTGGGCCACGCCCCCGGCCGACGCGCCGGCCGCCGGCCCGACGCTCACCGCCGCCGGCAGCGCCCTGGCGATGCGGCCGAGCGCCAACGTCGGCAAGGTCGCGGTGTTCCCTGGAAAGTCGTCCGAGTGCGTCGTGTGGTTCGCCGCGCCGGCCGCCGCCGGGGCGTTGAGGCTCGAACTGCCGGCAAAGGCGTTCGGCGGCCCGGAGCCAGTCCGCTTCGCGATCCCCCTCACGATGATCGGCGGACTCCCGCCCAGGAAGGCCCCATGACGACACCGACCCCACGCCGCCGGCGCGGCTTCACGCTGATCGAACTGCTCGTGGTGATCGCGATCATCGCCACGCTCGTCGGCATGTTGCTCCCGGCCGTGCAGAAGGCCCGCGAGGCGGCGGCGCGGCTGTCGTGCGCCAACAACCTGAAGCAGCTCGGCCTGGCGATGCACAACTACGAGGGGGCCGTCGGCCGGCTGCCGCCGTCGCGAACCCGCGTCGGCAGCGCGACCTGGGCGGTGTACGTGATGCCGCAGATGGAGCAGGAGAACCTGTACCGGCAGTGGAACCTCGGCCTGAGCTACTACCAGCAGAACGCCACCGCCCGGCAGTCGCCGGTGCGCAACTACTTCTGCCCGTCGCGCCGCACCTCCTCGGACAGCCAACAGGGCAGCCTCAGCGGCGACGTGCCGAGCGACCCGACTTGGGGGCCGTCGGTCCACACGCCCGGCGCACTCACCGACTATGCGGCGGTGGTCGATCCGGCCGGCAACGACGCCCCCAACGAGACGGGGCCGGGCAACCGCGGCGCGTTCCAGGCCGGCGTCGGCAACCGCCTGCTCGACTTCCCCGACGGCCTGAGCAACACCCTACTCCTGGGCGAGAAGCACGTCCCGATCGACAAGAACGGCTACGGCTGGTGGGACTGCTCCGGCTACAACGGCGACTACGCGCTCTGCTCGACGCGTGCCGCCGGCCGGCTCTTCCCGCTCACGGCCAACCTGCGCGACACCGGCTGGAAGTTCGGCAGTCGGCACCTGATGGTCGTGCAGTTCTGCTTCGCCGACGGCCACGTCCAGGCGCTGCAAGAGACCATCGACCCGTACACGCTCGAACTGCTCAGCCAGCGGGCCGACGGTATGGTCGTGCCGAACTACTGACTCGGGGCGGAACGACGGGCCGGCACCGAGCTTCGCGCAAGCGTCCGCCCGGATTTCCTTTGCCGTGTGGAAAATGTTAGAGTAGAAGGGTGGTGTCTTTCCCCTTTTATCGATTCGACGGGAGCCGTCTCATGCGTCGCCTTCGTCCCCCTGGGTTCACGCTGATCGAGCTGCTGGTGGTCATCGCCATCATCGCCATCCTGATCGGGCTGTTACTGCCGGCCGTCCAAAAAGTGCGGGAGGCCGCGGCCCGCATGAGCTGCACGAACAAGCAGAAGCAAATCGCCCTGGCGCTGCACAACTACCACGACACCAACGGCGCGTTCCCCGCGGGCCAGCCGCAAGGCTACTGGTACGCCGGCTGGGGCGGAACCCCCGGCCTGCGTGACTTCAACCGGGCGAACTGGGTCGGCGACATCTTGCCCCACGTCGAGCAGACCGCAGTCTCCGCCCAACTCCAGGCGAACCTGCTCAGTAACACCACGTTCACTTGCTCCGACCCGTTCGCGGCGGTCGTGATGGCGACCTTCGCCTGCCCCTCCGATCCGGCCGCCCCGAAGGTCTCCGCGCAGGGCTTCCACACGAGCTTCGTCGTTTGCCACGGCAGCGGCTACGCCACGCCGACCGCCGACCCGCGCGGCATCGACCTCGACGGGGTCATGTACGGCGTCAAGAAGACGCGCCTCACGGACATCACCGACGGCACCGCCAACACGCTGATCCTCAGCGAACTGCTGCAAGGCAGCGACGCGGTCGCCGGGGGCCACGACGTCCGCGGCCGGATGTGGAACACCGTCCACGCCGGGACCTCGTTCACGACGCTCTACCCGCCCAACTCGACCGTCGGCGACAACACGATGACGTACTGCGGGGCCGTGGTCGGCGCGCCGTGCAGCGCGTCGCAGACACTGACCAACGCCTTCTCGCTCGCGCGGAGCAAGCACACCGGCGGCGTCAACGCGACCTTAGCCGACGGCAGCGTCCGCTTCGTCAGCAACTCGATCGACCCGAACACCTGGCTCCGCCTCGGCACGCGTAACGGCGGCGAAGCCGTCACCCTCCCCTGACCCGAAGGCGGTACCATGCGAATTCGTCATGCGGCGGTGGCGGCGTGGCTCCTCGGCACCCTCGGCTGTGCCGGCGTCGAGGCCCCGGCGGAGGTGTCGGGGACGGTCCTCGTCGATGGGCAGCCGCTCAGCGACGGCGAGATCGTCTTCGTCGCCGCCGACAACGCCAAGGCCCCCGCGGCGGGGCCGGTCGTCAACGGCAAGTACACGGTCGCGGTGACGCCGGGGCCGAAGAAGGTCAAGATCCAGGCGTCGCGGCCGGGCGGCAAGGGCGACGCGATGATGGGGTCCGGCGGCCGCGAGGCCCGCCTCGGGCCGGAGTTCAACGAGCAGTCGAAGCTGACCGCCGACGTGAAGCCCGGCAAGAACGACGGCGTCGATTTCCGGGTCAAAGAGTTGCCCAAGAAGTGACCGGCTCGCCTTAGCGCCAATTCAGCGCCGCCGTCAGGCCGGCCGGCAGCGGGTGGACGCTCGGGTGCAGGGCGTGGGCCAGGATCTCGAGGCTCTCGACCAGCCGCGGGCCGGGGCGGCTGAAGTAGGCGTTGCCGTCGGTCACGTAGACGCGGCCGTTGCGGACGCACTTCAAGTCGGCGTAGCCGGGGTACGCCGCGAGAATCGGCATGTCGTCGAGCGTGCGGGCCACGTCGAAGCCGCACAGCGCGACCATCAGCCACTCGGGATCGACGGCGCGGATGCGCTCCCAGGCGGTCGTCTGGGACGCCAGCCCCTCGCGGCCGATCGCCTCGCGGCCGCCGGCCATCCGCACCAACTCCGGCGACCAGTGGCCGCAGCCGAACGGCGGGTCGATCCACTCCAGCAGCACGCCGGCCGGGTGGTCCGCGATACCCCGGCTCCGCGCGGCGACCGCCTCGACGCGGGCTTGTAGGCCGGCAACGACTTCGCCCGCGCGCCCCGCCACGCCGGCCGCTTCGCCGACGAGCCGGACGCAGTCGAAGACTTCGCTCAGCCGCATCGGTTCGAGGTTGACCACCCGCGGCCGGCCGGGCAGCGAGCAGGCGGCGGCCGTCACCTCGGCCTCGGCGACGGCGCACACGTCGCACAGGGCTTGCGTGACGAGCAAGTCGGGCTTGAGGCGTTCCAGCACCGGCATGTCGAGGCTGTACAGCGCCTTGGCGGTCTTGAGCCGCTCGCGCACCAAGGCGTCGATGTCCCGGCTACTCGCGTCGTGCGGGATTAGCGTCCGCGTCACCTTCGGCAACGCCTTGACGAACGGCGGGTAGTCGCACTCGTGGGTCACCCCGACGAGGTGCTCGCCGAGGCCCAGCGAGCAGACGATTTCGGTGGCACTCGGCAACAGCGAGACGATACGCATCGCGGACTCACGCGGCTTGGGGAAGGGTCGAACGCTCCCGCAACGCGGGGGCCACGGCTTCGACGACCCAGACGGCACCGAAGAGCGCGGCGACGTAGCCGAAGTCGCCGGCGAGCGAGTTGCGGAAGAACGGGATCGCGGCGACGTAGCATCCGACGAACCCCTCGACGCTCCGCTCGTCGTACACGACCCAGTTGGCGAAGTTGGTCACGACGTAGAACTGGATCGCCCCCAAGAGCGTCGCGCCGGCCACGCCGGGGACGGTGCGCGAGGTGGCCAGCCAGCGGCCGATCAGCACGCTCGCGGCGAAGCTGGCGTAGACGACGGGGATCATCGCGTGCAGTTCGATCGCGAGGTCGCTCAACAGCAGCGCGGCGAGCGGCAGGCCGAGGGCGAGCCGCCAGTCGCGGAACATCGCCCCGGCGAAGATCGCCAGCGCGCCGACCGCGGTGACGTTGGCCGGGTGCGGCAGCAGCCGGGTCGAGACGGCGAAGGCGACCAGCGAGGCGAGGACGGCGAATCGTTGCCAGGTCATGGCGGGACTCCGGAGGGGCGTTCGTGGCGGACGAAAGGCCGGGCGACACGCGCCGCCCGGCCCGAGGGGTTGACGTTATTCCTTGCCGAACTGGCTGTCGTCACCGAAGACGCCGATGTCCGCGAGGTTTTCCTTCTTGCGCAGTGCAATTTGCTCGGGCGTGTCGTACATCCCCGGCGGGTTCACCGTCGGCGTCCGCGTCTCGACGTGGCCGTCGGCGAAGCAGACGTTGGCGATGCCGTCGTGGCGGAAGTGCGTGTTCGGGAACTGCTGCGACGGGGCCGACAGGTACCAGTTCTCCGTCAGCTTGTCGAGCGGCGCGCTGAACGGCACGTTGGCCGAGTCGGCGAAGGCGATCGTCGCCGAGGTGCCGCGGCGGTTGCTCACCGACACGATGCTCTTGCCCGCCAAGTCCCAGCTCGCGCCGTACTGGTCGTTGTACGCGTAGCTGGCGACCGGGATGTTGAAGCGCAGCGTGAACTTCTCGGGGTTGAACATCGGGCACTGCACGATCGCGCGGTTGCCTTCCAGGAACGGCGAAAGGATGCCCTTGCTCGGGTCCATGACGCGCGGCGGGCCGACGTTGTCGGTAATCAGCCCGAACCAGTAGAGGTTGAGGAACGTGTTCGTCACCGGGTCCTTCTTGCTCGACACGGTGAACTTGCCGTCGTTGGTGTCGGCGTGGTTGTGCAGGGCGAGGCCGAGTTGCTTCAGGCTGTTCGCGCACTTGATGCGGGCGGCGGCCCCGCGGACCTTTTGCACCGCCGGCAACAGTAAGCCGATCAGGATCGCGATGATGGCGATGACCACCAGCAACTCGATCAGCGTGAAGCCCCGTCGGGACTTCGCCGGGGACTTCAATTGGGGCGTAGACACGGACAACACGAAGGACTCCTCTTCGCCGGGACGGGCGAGGTGAAGTGCCTCCGGAGCACCGGAAGACGGGCGGACAGTGTGTGCGAACCGACGCAAACGGAAATACCTGCCGGCCGGTCGCCTGGGTCCGAGGCACCGAACAACTCACGACAGGCAGGTCTTCTGGCTTACGGCTCGTAGCGAGCTTCGGGCGGCCTTCCCGCGACTCGCGTCGCAGTGGCGAAGAATGCCCCAAACTCTGACCGAATACAGCAGCGGCCCTGCGCCGGATTCACACCGGCTTCCCTTTTCATCGCGGCACGCCGGAGTGGCGGCCGCGAACCTGTCGGGACGCCGTGATGATAGGCGGCAGCGTGGATTCGGCAAGCTCGGCTCTGTGGCTCCGCCGCAGGCGACTCTTGTTAGCCCGACGCGCGAGCGAGGGTCGAACGGTCGAGGTCATCGTTCAGGGCGCGGACCGAACCGTCAACGTCCATTGACGCCATCATCGACCGTTCGACCCTCGCTCGCGCGTCGGGCTAACAAGAGTCGCTGCGGCGGAGCCACAGAGCCGAGCTTGCCGAATCCACGCTGCCGCCTATCAT
>JANXTD010000652.1 GCA_025352585.1 Fimbriiglobus sp. | reverse complement strand
GGTCTGCATCGCCACGCCCGACCACTGGCACGCCCGCATGACGATCGACGCCCTGAGCGCCGGCAAGCACGTCTACTGCGAAAAGCCGATGACCAAGACGATTGCTGAGGGCCAGGCGGTCGTCGACGCCTGGAAGAAGTCGGGCCTGGTGATGTCGGTCGGCGTGCAGTCGATGGCCGACCCCATCTGGGGCAAGGCCCACGAACTGATCAAGACGGGCAAGATCGGCCACGTCATGCAGGGCCAGACGAGCTACTTCCGCAACTCCGACGTGGGCCAGTGGCGCTACTATTCGCTCACCAAGGACATGAACCCCTCGACGATTGACTGGGACATGTTCCTCGGCCACAAGTTTGAAGTCGGCGGCGAGAAGTTGGGGCCGACCCCGGCCGAGCAGCCGTTCGACCGCGCGGTCTTCGGGCAGTGGCGCTGCTACTGGCCCTTCGGCGGCGGCATGTTCACCGACCTGTTCGTCCACCAGACGACGCACCTGATCGCCGCGATGGGCGTGCGCTACCCGCGCCGCGTCGTGGGCGGCGGCGGCGTCTACCTCGAGTACGACACCCGCGACGTGCCCGACGTGGCCGCGGTGGTCGCCGACTACGACGAAGGCTGCCAGGTCCTCGTCACGGCGACGATGGCGAACGACCACCGCATCGAGGAGTGCATCCGCGGCCACTCCGCGACGATCATCTTCGACAACTACGCCACCGACCCCAAGAACCCGAAGTCGCCGAAGCAGTTCGGCATGAAGATCGTCCCGCAGAACGTCAAGTCGGCCCCGCGCGGGCCGTCGGGCGAGGTGTCGAGTGAGGGCGAGGTGGTCTTCGGCGGCCTCGTCGGCGACGACACCTACGCCCTGTGGACGAACTTCATCGACCACGTCAAGGCGAAGGACCAGGGCACGCTCTCGACGCCGGAACTCGGGGCGGCCGCGTTCACGACGGTGAACATGGGCGCGAAGAGCTACCGCGAGGGCAAGGCGTTCTTCTGGGACAAGGAGCAGCGCAAGCCGGTCGAGGCCGACGCGACGTGGGCCGCCGCCTGGGAGAAGCGGTCGAAGGAGCGCGGCAAGCCAAACCAGGTCATGGGCTGGGCCGGCGGCGACAGCGGCAGCAAGCTGACGCCGCCCGAGTACCAGAAGCTCGCCGGCCCGTGGGTGGACGGCAAAGACCCGGCCGGCGCGTAACGAATCGGCTCGGCGAGCGGGGGGCGAAAGTCCCCCGAGACTTCCGCGGCGAAGTGGCACCCGAACTGAGGGAGTCACTTCGCCGCGGGCGTTCTCAGGGGACTTTCGCTCGCCGTGGGTCACTCGTGGGCCGGCGTGCCGAAGTGCTTGGCGCGGGCCTGCGTCACCGCCTCGGCGGCGGTGTAGCGCGTCGTGATGCCGGGCTGCGGGTAGAGGCCGCCGCCCAGGATGAGTGCGGCGAGCGTCAACAGGGCCACGCGCTCGCGCAGGCCGATCGTCAGGGTCAGCATCGACTCGTGCTTCGCGCCGGTGAACAGCACGAAGTACGCCCGCAGGACCGCGATGCCGTTGAGCGCCGCGGCCAGCACGACCGCGACGCCGACGGCCAGGTTCGTGTCGATCGCGGCGTCGACGATCAACTCGCCGGAGACGAAGCCGAGCGTACCGGGGAAGCCGACGCAGGCGAGGCCGCTCAGCAGGAAGCAGACCGCGAGGGTGGGGCTTTGGTCGTAGAGGCCGCGGAAGTCGGTCAGGGCCAGCCGGCCGTAGCGGGCTTCGAGGCACCGGAGGGTCAGGCCGAAACTGCCGAGGCTCAGGACGATCGAGAACCACAGCGCGAACGCCCCGGTCAGGCTGATGACGCTGTGCAGTTCGAGGCCCACGAGCACCAGCGACGAGTGGCTGAGGAAGACGAAGGCGAAGAAGCGCCGGGCGTCGCGCTGGACCGTTGCCAGCGCCGCCGAGTAGACCGCGGTGAACAGCGACGCCGCGCCGAGGGCCGAGAGCACCCAGTCCGGGGCGATCGGCAGCACCAGCCGCACCGCCGCCAGCACGCCTAGCAGCGGCGTCGTGAACAAGAGCGCGGTGCCGAAGGAGGCCTGCTCGAAGAGGTCGGGCACCCAGGTGTGCAGCGGGAAGACGCCGACGCGCGTCAAGACGCCGACCATCATCACCGCCGCGCCGGCCTCGGGGTGGAGGCGTGACAGGGCGTAGCCGCCGGCGAGGCAGCCGAGCATCAGGGCCATGTGCAGGGCGAACACCCGCGTCGGCCGGCCGCGGCTGCGCAGTTCGAGGTACGCCGGCACCACGTTCAGCGCCAGCAGCGCGATTAGCAGCGTCGAGTCGTGGCAGGCGAACGCGGCCAGGCGGATCGCCTCGTTGACGAACAGCGACGTGTACGAGAAGCGGCGCATCTTCGAGCGCGGCGTGGCCAGCACCGTCAGGAAGTGCAACAGCGCCACCGCCGGGATCAGCGGTGCGGTCAGGTCGTCGAGTTTGAACAGCGGCGTGCCCAGCCAGCGGCCGAGCGGATCGACGCTCGCCGACGGCGTGAAGTCGCCGTGGAAGCCGAGCCAGGCGACGAAGGTGCAGGCGAAAGCCGCGCCCGACGTGGCGAGCGCTAAGCGCAGCCGGTAGCGGCTGGGCCGCAGCGACACGCTTGCCGCCCCGACGAGGCACGAAACCACCGCGAGTTCGAGCCAGGGCAACGCGAAGAAGTCGGTCATTCGGCGTCCACTTTCCGGGGCGTGGGGGGGCCGTTGACGGCGGCGGTCGCGCGGAGTTCGAGGCGGTCGCACGCTTGCAGCAGCCGCACCAGTGGCGTCACGAGGTAGTCGGTCAGCGCCGTGTCGAGGAAGCCGCGGTCGAGTGCCAAGCGGTACAGCCCGCGCGACAGCCGCGACGACGGCACCGCCGCCGCGGGGAGTGCCCCGCCCAGGTTGTTCTCGAGGTCGCGGCGGTCGCGCAACAGCGAGGGGGCGCGCACGAATTGCAGCGTCCGCAGGCAGGCGTGGCCGATCAGGTGCGTCAGCGCGAAGTAGTCCCAGCCGAAGCCGATCTCCGCGACGATCAGCCCGACTTGTGTGAGCGACGCGAACGACAGCGCCGACTTGATGTCGGTCTGCACCCGCGCCGCCAACGCCGCGAACAAGGCAGTCGTGAGGCCCAGCGTAATCACCACGGCCGTGAGGACCGGCGAGCACTCGATCAGCGGCGCGACGCGGAGCAGCAGGTACGCGCCGAGGTGGACCGACATCGCCCCGTAGAACACGGCACTCGACGGCGTCGGCCCTTCCATCGCTCGCGGCAGCCAGCCGGAGAACGGCACTAGCGCCGACTTGCCCGCCGCCGCCAGGATCAGCAGCCCGCCAATGATGAGCGCGTCGTCCGGCGGCACGTTGCAAACCCCCTCGGGCCACGGCTGGGCGCTGAGCAGCCGGTCGAAGTCGCCGCGGCTACTGCGGTGGTGCATCACGACCGCGGCGAGCAAGAGCGCCGCGTCGGAAACCCGGTAGACGATCCAGACGCGCAGGGCGTTGCGCGACGGCGCGGGCCGCTCCTGGAAGAACGCGACTAAGAGCGCCGACGACAGACCGACCATCTCCCAGCCGGAGAACAGCGTCTCGATGGTCCCGGCCAGCGACGCGGTGACCATGCCCAAGACGAAGAGCGTGTACAGCGTGAAGAAGCGGTTGTAGCCGCCCTCGCGGTGCATGTACCGTGACGCGAACTTGCCGACGATGCCGCACAAGAGGTACGAGAGCAGCAGCATCGCCACCGACAGGCGGTCGTAAACGAACTTGATGTCGAAGTCATAGCCGGGGATCTCCACCCAGTCGCCGGCGTCGAGGACGACGTGCCGCGAGCCGCCGAGTTGCATCAGCGCGAACATGCCGATCGACGCGGCGAAGCCGACGAGCATCGTGACGCGGACCAGGGCGTTGATGGCCGCCTCGGGCAGCCGCACGCCGACGAGCGACGCCACGCCCAGCACCATGACGAGTGTGAACGGCGCGACGATCGGCACCAGGCCGACGACGGGCAAGAGCGTCGGGCAGAGTTCGGACGCGGTCACGCTTCGATCTCCGCGAAGGGCAGGTTCTCGCGCGAGCCGCGGTACCAGTCGGTCGAACTCTTGGCCCGCGGCAACTCGGCCGCCTCGACGTGGTACGGCACGAATTCGCCGCCCTGGAAGAGG
>JANXTD010000622.1 GCA_025352585.1 Fimbriiglobus sp. | reverse complement strand
CGACACGGTGATTAGCGCCGCCGGCATGGCGAGTGTCGATGGCCGCGCGGTCGATCACGGCCGCTTCGCGCGGGAGGCGGTCGCGATGCTCGACGGCGAGCGCGAGGCCGAGTTGGAGATGAACACCAGCGCCGGCCGGCTGGCCGAGGAGTACGAACTGCTGGGGCCGAATTACACCTGCCTGACGGCGTGCGCGGCGAGTGCCCAGGCGCTCGGCGAGGCGGCCGAGATGATCCGCTTCGGCGACGCGGACGCGATGCTCGCCGGCGGGGCGCATAGCATGATCCACTCCTTCGGCGTGACCGGCTTCAACCTGCTGACGGCCCTTTCGACGCACAACAGCGACCCCAAGAAGGCGAGCCGGCCGTTCGACCTGACCCGCACCGGCTTCGTGCTCGGCGAGGGCGCGGGCATGATCGTCCTCGAAGAGTACGAGCACGCCCGTAAGCGTGGGGCGACCATCTACGCCGAGTTGACCGGCTACGGCACCACCGGCGACGCCTATCGCATGACCGACCCGCACCCGGCCGCCCGCGGCGCGGGGCAGTGCATGGCCAACGCCATCGCCGACGCGGGGATTCGCCCCGACGAAATCGGCTACGTCAACGCCCACGGCACGAGCACGCAGGCCAACGACGAGAGCGAGACGGCCGGCATCAAGATGGCGCTCGGGGCCGCCGCCTACCGCACGCCGGTGTCGAGCGTGAAGAGTATGCTCGGCCACCTGATCGCCGCCGGCGGGGTCGTCGAGCTGATGGTCGCGGTGCTGGCGATGCGGCAGGGCGTGTTGCCGCCGACGATCAACTACGAGACGCCCGACCCGGCGTGCGACCTCGACTACGTCCCCAACTTCGCGCGACAGGTCGCCGGCATCCGGCATGTACTGTCTAACAGCTTCGGCTTCGGCGGCCAGAACATCGCCCTGGTGGCGAGCCGGCTGTGACGAACCGGGTGTCGGGTGGTCGGGTGTCGGGTGTCGCAGAACATCGGAAATCGCCTGACTCGGTTCTGCGACACCCCATACCCGACACCCGGTCTTCGGGTTGGGGTGGAGCGGCGGGGCAAGACTGGACGAATCTAGACCAAGGCGTGATAGACTGAACGCGGGGTGAGCCTGTGGGCGACTGGGTGTGGTACTTGGCGTTGGCGGGGGCGGTCTTGGCCGCGCTGGGGGTTGTCGCGCTGACCGCGCCGTACTTCTACATCCGCGCCCGCTACCTCGACCACGTCGTCCGCATCTTCGAGGAGAAGCCGCTGTTCGTGATCCCCCGCGGCAAGGCCCCGCCCGACGCCGACGAGGTGAGCTTCCCCACCGCCGGCGGACTGAAACTCAAGGGGTGTTACGTCCAGGGCCGCGGCCCGCGCCGCGGGGTCGTGCTGTTCGGCCTCGAATTCGGCTCGAACCGCTGGGCCTGCCTGCAATACTGCGCGACCCTGCTGGAGCGTGGCTACGACGTGTTCAGCTACGAGCCGCGCAGCCAGGGCACTTCGGACACCGACCCGAACTACGCGCCGTTGCAGTGGGTCACCGCGCACGACGTGGCCGACATGCGGGCCGCGGTGGCGTACCTCAAGACGCGCCCCGAGACGACGCCCGAGGGCGGCATCGGCGTGTTCGGCGTCAGTAAGGGCGGCTCGCTGGCCCTGGCGATCGCGGCCGAGGACCCGTTCATCCGCTGCGTGGTGACCGACGGCGCGTACGCCACCCGCACGACGGTGATCCCGTTCATTCGCCGCTGGGCCTCGATCTACGTCAAGAAGACGCCGGCGTGGGTGCGCCGCGCGGCCCCGGACGGCATCTACGGCCTCTTCAGCGACGCCGCGATTCGCCGCTCGGCCCGCGGCCGCAAGGTCGAGTTCCCGGCGCTGGAGCGCGTGCTGCACAAGGTCGAGGTGCCGGTGCAGATGATCCACGGCGGCGGCGACACCTACATCTCGCCGGCGATGGCCGAGGCGCTGTACACGCGGCTGCCGGCGGGGTCGAAGCACCTCTGGGTCGTGCCGAAGGCGAAGCACAACCAGGCGGTCCAGGTCGCCGGCGAGGAGTACGGCCGCCGCGTGGCCAAGTTCTTCGACGCCAACCTGTACGCCGAGGAGCCGGCCCTGATCCTGCCGCTGCCCGCCGAGCCGGCCACCGCCCGCGTCGCCGTGCGGGCTTAGCCGGTGTCGCTGTCTCGCACGATCCTCGTTAAACTGGCCCGCGCCGCGACCTACCCGATGGTCCGCCGGCAACGCCTGTTCCTGGCGAGTTGCGCCGACCCCGAGGCGGTGCAGCGCGACGTGCTGTTGCGCATCCTGCGCCGCCAGGCCGCCACCGGCTTCGGCCGCGACCACCACTTCGACGCCGTCCGCAGCGTCGCCGACTACCGGCACAACGTCGAGGTCGGCCCCTACGAGCGGCTGGCCCCGTACATCGAGCGCATGGCCGCCGGCGAGACGACGGCCCTGATCGCTGCCGACGACAAGCTCCTGATGTTCGCGCTGACGAGCGGCACGACGGCCAAGCGCAAACTGATCCCGTTCACGGCGCAGTACCACGCCGACTACAAGCGCGGCTGGAATATGTGGGGCATCCGCGTCTACCGCGACCACCGCGTGCGCAAACTGGCCCTGCGGCCGGTCGTCCAGCTGGTCGGCGACGCCGAGGAGTACCGCACCCCCGGCGGCGTGCCGTGCGGCAACGCCAGCGGGTTCGCCGCCGGCATCCAGACGCCGCTGGTGCGCTGGCTGTACACGGTGCCGCCCGAAGTGGGCAAGCTCAAGGACGCCACCGCCCGCTACTACCTCGCCCTGCGGCTGAGTATCGGCCGCCGCTGCTCGCTGTTCACCGCCGCCAACCCCTCGACGCTACTGGCACTCGGCCGCACGATGGACGCCGAGAAATCTCGGCTGCTCAAGGACCTGCGCGACGGCACGCTGACGACGCACTTCGGCTACCCCGGCTTCGTCCGCGACGCGGTGCGGCGGCGGCTCAAGGCGAACCCCGCGCGGGCCGCCGAACTCGACGCGATCGCCCAAAAATCCGGACGCTTGACGCCGCAGGATGTCTGGCCGCCGGAGTCGATTCTGCTCGGCACCTGGACCGGCGGCAGCATGACGCCGTACTTGCAACAGTTGACGGAATTTTGGGGCCGGCCGCCGATCCGCGACCTGGGGCTGATCGCGAGTGAGGGCCGCTTCACGATCCCCTGCGAGAACGACACCCCCGCCGGCGTATTAGACATCCACTCGCACTACTTCGAGTTCATCCCCGAGGGCGACATCGACTCCGCTCAGCCGACGGTGCTCGGTGCCCACGAGTTGACCGATGGCGCGAGCTACTTCATCCTGCCGACGACCGCGGCGGGCCTGTACCGCTACCACATTTCCGACCTGGTGCGGGTGCGCGGGTTCGTCGGTCGGACGCCGAAGGTGGAGTTCCTGGGCAAGGGCAACCGCTTCTCGAACTTGACCGGCGAGAAGCTGTCCGAGCACCAAGTCACGGCGGCGATTCGCGCGGCGATGGCGGCGACCGGCGTCACCCCCGGCACCTGTACGCTCGCCCCGATCTGGGACGCGACGCAGCCGCACTACGGCCTCTTTAGCGAGGTGACACTGCCCCCGGCGTTCGCCGGCGAACTCGACGCCCGGCTGGCCGAGGGCAACATCGAGTACGCCGCCAAGCGCGACTCCGGCCGCCTCGGCGTCGTGCGGCTGGTCGCGCTCCCGCCGGGCACCTGGGCGACCTGGACGCGCGACCGGCTGCGGCAGACCGGCGGCAGCCCCGAGCAATTCAAGCACCCTGCGCTGGTCGGCGACACCGACTTCGCACTTCGCCTGGCGTCGACGACGCCGAGTTGCTAGTGTCAGCCGCGTGTACGCCTCACGGGTCCGCGGGAGTTGACGCATGGCGAGTCGATGGGCCGGTCTTGCGCTCCTCCTGCTCGCGGGGACCGGCTGCGACGCCCTGCGCGGCCACCGCCCCGCGGCCGGCCGGCCGCCGGCCAAACTCGACCCGCAACTCGCGCGCGTCGAGCCGGTCGCGGCCCCGCTGCCGCCCGCGCCGCCGCCCTTGCCGACCGACCCGCCCGTCGCGCCGCCCAAGTCGGAGCAGTACGCCGGGGCCGTGCCGACCATGCCCGTCGGCCGGCCGGTGGTCACGCCGCCGGAGACGCCGATCGTCCAGACCGGGGCCATCGCTCTGCCCGAGGCCGACGGCGACGACCGCCGGCCGTTGCGGGACCGGTTGGGCGACCGCAAGCCGAAGCCGGCCGAGGCCAAGCCGGCGGAGCCGCCGGCCGCGGGGCCGACGCCGCCGGTCCAGACCGGCAGCGACGACTGCCTGGCCGTGCGCAAACTGCTCGACGCCTCCAACAAGCGCTGCGCCGACCTGGTGAGCTTCGAGGCGCGGCTCATCAAGCGCGAAGTCGTCAACGGCAAGCAACTCCCGCAAGACGAGATCGTTTACAAGCTGCGGATGTCTCCGTTGAGCGTCTATATGAAGGTGCTGTCGAGTGAGGGCCAGGGCCGCGAGGTCCTGTACGTCCAGGGCCAGTTCGACAACAAGATTCATGTGGTGACCGGCAAGGGCGACCACCTCATTGCGGGGGCCGGCTTCAAGACCGACATGGACCCCGACAGTAAGGCCGCGACCGCCAAGAGCCGCTACCGCATCTACCAGGCCGGCTTCGGCCGCACGCTCGCGGGGCTGACGAAAGCCCTCAACCCGCCCGACGGCGGCGGCCCGGCCGTCAAGAGTCTCGGCCTCGTGCAGCGCAAGGAAGTGCCCTACGCGCTCGACGGCGTTGAGGTGACCATCCGCGCCGGCGAAGACCCGACGCTCGCCAAGGGCGGCAAGCGGCAAGTCTATTTCGACCCCAAGCCCGACTCGCCCGGCTACCTGTTCCCGATCCTTGTGGTCACGACCGACGCCGACGGCAAGGAGGTCGAGTACTACTTCTTCGACCAGCTCAAAGTGCCGTCGGGCCTGACCGACGCCGACTGGAACCCGGCGAACCTCGGCAAGAAGAAGTAGCGCCTGCCGGCTTGGCACCGCCGCCCGGCAAGTGCCCGACAGGCTGGCAGGCGGCCCCGACGCGACGGTCGTCGTAAACCCCGGCCGCGCCACGGCTACCGCCCGCCGGGTGCCCGCCTGACCCCCCCGGCATCCGGTTTGCACCCCGTGCCCCGCCGTTGGTGGTGCTTTGTGGCGGGCCAGGTGCCCGCAAGGTGCGCGATGATCCCGAACCCCCCGAAGAGTGGCCCGACCAACCCCCCGGCGAACCCGTTGACTGCCGGCGTCACTCTGTCCGGCACCGGGACGTTTACGATCCTCGTGACCGACGACGACCCCGGCTCGCGCAAGTCGCTGGCGAGCCTGCTCCAGGACCGCGGCTTCACGACGCTTGAGGCGGCGTCCGGCGAAGAGGCGATCGAGATCGTCCGCGTCGAGATCGTGCACTTGCTGTTCACCGACATGCACATGCCGCGCATGACGGGACTCGAAGCCTTGCAGCAGGTGCGGCTCATCAACGAACTGTTGCCGGCGATCCTGGTGACGGCCGACGTGACGCGGGAGTTGATGCGGCAGGCGTTGCAGGCCCAGGTTTATAGTGTGATCCCCAAGCCCGTGAACAAGAACGTCGTGATGCACACGATGTTGCGGGCCTTGCAGAAGATGTACGGCGTGCCCGTCGACCCCCCGGCGGCGGACCACCCAGGCTAGTTGAAGTCGGGGGAAGTGATGTACCACTCTCGGAGATTGCCGCGATGAAGATTGTGCCGTTGAACGACAAGATCGTGGTCGAGCGCCTCGAGGCCGAGGACAAGTCGGCCGGCGGGATCATCATCCCCGAGGCGGCCAAGGAGAAGCCCAAGCAGGGCAAGATCCTGTCGTTGGGCGAAGGCAAGACCCTCGACAGCGGCGAGCGCGCCAAGTTCCAGGTGAAGGTCGGCGACCGCGTGCTGTTCACGAGCTACGCCGGCAGCGAGGTGACCGTCGAGGGCAAGGACTACCTCGTCATGACCGAGGACGACATTCTCGCCGTGGTGGGGTGACGCTGATCGGGTGTCGGGTATGGATTATGGTCGAACCGGTGTCCCTCGGGCGATCGGTTCGACCTTAAGAGTACCCCTCCCTATACGGGATCCGGCCCCCGCTACCACATCTTGTAGGGGTGCCCCTATGGGGGTTGCCCATCCTACGCTACCACATCTTGTAGGGGTGCCCCTTGTGGGTACCCGGCCCGCGCCCCCTTTTGCGAAGCCGAACCGCTGCACCTTTGCGTGGCTGCGGGTCCAACTCGGCCCGATTGTTCCTTGCCACCGTAATCGTGTAGGGTCATACTGCGAAGGCAAGCGACCTCGGGCCATTCGCAACTAACCCCAACCCTAACGGCCACCGGACGCTCGAACGGAGTCCCACGATGCCCAGAATCAAGCGCTCCCTCGCGGCGGTTGGTCTGCTGCTGCTGCCTTTCGTAGGCATCGGGTTGTGGTCCGCGACTCAGCGGCCGGAAACGCCACCGACTGCACCAAGCATCGACACGCGACCCGAGCCAGAGCTAACTGGCTTCGTGCTGGAGTTCCCGGCCTATTGCATACTCCTTTACGACCCGACGAACACCAAGCGGGAGAATCGGACAGCCCCCTTTCGCGTCCGCTGTCCGGGGCCGCCGAAGCGTGAGCCGGGGTACTGGACGAGTATCAGCGTCGGCTGGAGCCACTACGACCACTACGAGCCTAGCGTTTACCTGCTACCGGCCGGCTCAGTCGATCTCGGTGCCGACGGACGCGAGGCGGCGCTCCCCGACGGCACGCGCGTGATACCGCCGGGGACGAAGCCCGAGAACGAGAAGCCGGTCAAGCAGATCCGCCCGCGGCCGGCGGTAGAGGAAAAGCCGGAGCCTGACGACCAGCCCGAACCGCTTCAACCGCGACCGGTGGCGACGGACCGGCAGCCCGGCACCCTCGTGCTGATGCGCGAGGGCGAATACCAGTTTCTCACGCCGGAGGGTCGGCAAGTTCCGGCCCGTCGGCCGGCGGGTGAGGGTCGGACCGTTCTCCAAAGCGTTCTGTCGCCGGACGGCAAGACGGTCGCGGTTGCGGTCGTGGTCGAGCTGCCTGGGCAGGTCGAGAATTGTGTCGAGGTTGTCCCCCCCCGACAACCGCCTACTTACCAGTACAAGGTTGAGGTTTCTGCGTTCGACGCGGCCGAGCCGTCGCGAGTGTGGGAGGTCACGGCAGTAGCTCTACAACTCGCGTGGGCGGCGGACGGCAAGTCAGTCGTGCTCACGAAATGGCTGTCGCACTCGCCACTGACCGTCCAGAACGTCCGGCTCAACCTTGCGACTGGCAACAGCGAGACCCTCGACCTGCCGCTCGACTCGATTGTCCTCGACTGCTCGCGCAACGGGAACGTGTTCGTGGCCGCGTGGCCGGTCGTCGGGCCGAAGGACCACTACTCCCTCGGGCTGGTCGAGGTGGGCAAGAAGCAACCGCGGGGGCTCACGGAGATCGAATTGCACTGGACCGTGCCGCAGATTGTGGGCCGGTTGTCGCCGGACGAGGCCGCGATCCTGTTCCTCGACAGCGACCCCAGTCGTCCCGACGCGTACCGGTGGAAGCACAGTTTACGACCGTTTCTGCTTGACGTGAGGACGGGGAATCGCACGTCCGTCGAGGGGATGCCGGAGACGGGCCGGGCTTACGGCGCGGCCTGGTCGCCAGACGGCAAGCAGATCGCGTACACGAGCTGGAACATCGCCGCGGACATCCTGAAGCGAGAGAATCAGTTCTTCGACCACCACCGCGAGACGGAGTCGGTCCTGGTGGTCGCCGACGCGACCGGCAAGAACGCGAGGACGGTCGCGTCGCAAAAGGGGCCTTACGCGAAGGGCTCGTCCACGGAAAGCCCCATGTTTCAGTCGATTGACTGGAGGTAGGGTCGGGGAGGCAGGAAGCGGGACGCGACCTCCGGCGGGCCTACTGGCCAACTCGTGGGGGCCGCCGGCGTCACTTCACGTACTTGCCGAACCACGCCAGGTCGAACTCCATCTTCGCCCGGCGATTACTCAGCTTGGTGAGGCCGTGCGGCTCGCCGGTGTACACGACCAACTCCGTCGGCACCTTGCGGTACTCCCGCAGCGCCCGGTAACGCATCCGGCTGTGACCGAGGGCGTCAGCGAGGTCATCGGCGACCTGTCCGGGCGCGGGGGTCGGCTGAGAGGGCGTCGGCCGGGCCGCGTCAGATGTGGTACATCAGCGCCTCTTGCTCCGGGCGGCTGCGGCCCTTCACCTTGTGCTGCGGGTTGTCCAGCACCACCACCGCGTACGGCTCGACCGACTTCGTCAGCCAGACGTTCGAGCCGACCACCGCCCCCTCGCCGATCACCGTGCGGCCGCCCAGGATCGTCGCGTTCGCGTAGACCACCACGTCGTCGCACAGCGTCGGGTGGCGCTTGTAGTCGCCGTGGACCATCTCGCCGACGGAGTCGCGGTCGAAGCTCAGTGCGCCGAGCGTCACGCCCTGGTAGAGCCGCACGCGCTGGCCGATGTGGCAGGTCTCGCCGATGACGACGCCGGTGCCGTGGTCGATGAAGAAGCCGGGGCCGATCGTCGCGCCGGGGTGGATGTCGATGCCGGTGCGCGAGTGGGCGAGTTCGGTCATCATCCGCGGGATGAACGCCACCTTCAACTGGTGCAAGACGTTCGCCAGCCGGAAGACCGTAATCGCTTCGACGCCGGGGTAGCTGAAGACGATCTCGTGGTGGCTCTTGGCCGCCGGGTCGCCGCGGTAGGCCGCCTCCACGTCGGCCTCGAGCGTCCGGCGAATCTCGGGCAGCCGCCGCAGCAGTTCGAGCGCCTTGCCCTCCGCCTCGGACTCGGCTTCGGGGTAGGCCGTCTCGTCGCAGGGGTTCTCGTGCCGCAGCGCCCGGCCGATCTGCCGTGTCAGTTTGCCGTGCAGGCCATCGACGAGGCCGCCGACGAGGTAGCCGATGTTGCCGACGTGCAGGTCCTGCCGCCGGCCGAAGCCGGGGTAGAGCAGTTCCGTGAGGTCGGCGACGATCTCGGCGACGGCCTCGCGGCTGGGCAGCGGCTCGTGCGCCAGGTGGTGCAGGTGGCCGCACGCGGAGTACGACTCGACGAGTTGCTCGATGACCGACTGCAACTCGGTGTCCTTCGTGGTCAAGTCGGTGGACATGGGGCGGTCCTGCCAGGGGGTTCAAGGTTCGAGGCGCGCCAGAATCACCGCGCCGCAGGCCGGGTCGCGCACCAGCGTCGCCGGGGCCGGGGTGACGCCGTTCGCGGCCAGCGCCGCCAGGAACGCCGTGCGGTAGGCGACGCTGCCGACGAGCAGGCCGCCGGCCAGGGCCACCGGGAGCGTCGCCGGCAGGCCCAGGTTGCGCACGGCGGCGGCGGCGGTGTGGGCCAACTCGGTCGCCTCGGCGCGGACGATGCCGCCAGCGACCTCGTCCCCCGCCTCGGCCGCTTCGAGGACCACGGGGGCCATGCCGGCAATCGCGGCGCGGTCCCACGGGCCGCGGTAAATCGCCGGGATCAGGTCGGGCGCGCCGGCGAGGTTCATCCGCGTCAGGAACTTCGGTAGCAACTCCGTCGCCGGGCCGATCCGGTCGGCGGCGCGACAGGCGGCGCGCAGGCCGTTGAGCGCCAGCAGGTACGCACTACCCTCGTCGCCGAGGGTGTAGCCCCAACCGCCGCAGCGGCCGACTTCGCCGGTCGCCGACTGCACGAAGGCGATCGACCCGGTGCCGGCGATCACCGCCAGCCCCCAGCCGTCGGGCGTCCCGGCGGCGAGCAAGAGCGTCGCGTCGTTGGCGGTGCGCAGCCGGTCGGCGAGGTCGCCGCGCGCCGCCCAACCGTGAATGACATCAAGCCCCTCCTGGCGGTCGATGCCGGCCAACCCCAGCGCGATCGAGCCGACCTTGGCCCGCGGCAAATTCGCGGCGGCGAACGCCCGGTCGATCGCGGCGTCGAGCGCTCTTAGCCCGGCCTCGACGCCGACACTCTGAATGTTCGACGGCCCCGACACGCCGCGACCCAGCACCGCCCCCGTCGCCCGGTCGGCCAGCAGCGCGACGGTGTTCGTACCGCCGCCGTCGACGCCGATCACGAGGTCGGGCCGGTGCGGTCGCCCCGTCACGACCGCCGTCGCGCGACCCACGCCGGCGACGACGGGGCCGATGCGACCGCCGCTGTCGCGCAACCGCTGCCGCGCGGCGTC
>JANXTD010000603.1 GCA_025352585.1 Fimbriiglobus sp. | reverse complement strand
GTCGAGCCGGTGCCGACGCGGCGGCGCAGTTGGTCCAGCTCGATGGCCTGCAAGCGCTCCAGGTAGGCGAGCTTGGTGTCGATCTCGGCGGGGGTCGCGCTCGGGCCGAGGTGGCTGCGGAGGTAGTTCATCACCGCGCGGCGGCGGTACGGAGCCTCGGGCGTCTGGGCGCTGCGGAACGGCTCGTAGGGGTCTTCCCAGCCCGGCGGGGCCACGTAGTGCGGCATCTCCTTGCGCTCGCGCTCGATGTGCGCGTGCGAGAACCAGGCGTCCTTGCCGAAGAAGTTCGACAGGTCGAACGAGTACGCCAGGTGCGTGTAGACGATCAGGCAGCCGACGACGATCCGCACGAACGCCATCGTCGTCGGGTCGGCCGGGGCGAAGAAGAAGCCCAGCGTCCGCTTGCCGTCGTTGGGGTCGCGGGCCGGCGGCGGGGTCAGGTTCGGTTGGCTCATGGGCGCAGTTCGCTCCAGGGGAACTCGAAGCCGGCGTGCTCGGTCAACAGGTCGGTGAACTGCTCCGGCCCCGGCTGGTCCAGTTTCAGCAGGCCCGCCGTCGGCATGATCGGCACCAGCCAGTAGAGCATCGGGTCTTGCGGGTCCACGAGTTGCCCCCGACTCGTGTAGTCGCCCAGGAAGTAGACGCGGTAGAGCGTCGGGTGGAACGGGCTGAGCTTCTGCGTCACGAAGTACTGCGTCGTGACGATGCGGTGCTCGGCCCGGTACATCTTGACGTTCACGACCCGGTGCGCCGGCGTGGTGTACTCGGCCGCGAGGTGGCTCGTGAACGACGGCAGCAGGAAGCGCGACACGTCGGCCTGCGGCGGGGCGTACCAGCGGAACTCGAGTTCGTAACTCGGAGCGGCGTGCGGGATGCGCTTCACGCCGGGCAGCAGCCCCAGCGCCACCTCGTCGCGGCGCTTGCGGGCCTGCTGCCGGTCCTCGGTGGTGCCGGCGAAGTCGCCGCCGGAGCGCACGGCGTTCTCGGTCAGCGACAGCCGGCGGTAGTACGTCTGGCCGAGCGGGTCCTTCCACTGCGTGTCGCGGCGCGGCAGGGTCACCCACTCGCTGATCGACTTCGGCTTGCCGGTCGCCGGGTCAACCTCGTCGAGTTCGTACGTCAAGAGCGCGAACAGGTGCGACGCGGGGCCAGGCTCCGGCGAGTAGAAGTGGTACGCGTTGCGTAAGTACGTGAACTGCATGAACGGCAGGTAGAAGCGCTGGCCGAGTTGGTTGGTGATCCACGGCGTCGATTCGGGCCAGGTCGTCGCAATCAGCAGCGACGAGAAGTGGAAGGCGACGAAGCCGACTACGGCGACGCGGCGGCGGCTGCGCGGCACGGCCATCAGCGCGGCCCCCGCCAGCGCGGCGGCGGCGGACACCCGCATCAGCATTTGCCCCGAGTCCCAGTGGTCGGGGAAGCCGAACGAGTTGGCGGCGGCGGTCAGCCCGGCGAGCAGCCAGACGAGCGCCGAGTCGGGCCGCAGGCTCAGACTCCCGCCGGCGAGCAAGGCCGCGAGCGTGACGAGCACGAGCCGCGCGGTGCCCGACGGCCCCGGCCCGGTCTCGCCGGCCGCGAGCCCGACGGCGACCGCGAGCAGCGCCAACGCCAGCGCCCCGACGGTCAGGCGGGCGACCGCCGGCAGCGGGGCCGGCGGCAAGACTTCGCGGGACGGCGGCAGCGGGGCTTGGGGGGCGGGCGAGTTCGGCGCGGGGGGCGGGGCGGAGTTGGCCATCGGTCCCTTCCTGGAACTGTGGGGCGCGTCGTGGCAAGGGGCAGTATAGCCAACGGCGCGGCGGCGGGGCCGTTGGCGGGGGCGAACGGGCGTCCAGAAGTCGCCCGCGGGAGTGGCCAATCCGCTTCAACGCCGCGAGCGTCACGACCCCCCGAACCGTGCCGCCGCGGTGCCCGCGGGCGGGCGCGGAGTCCGCAGTTTGCCCGGTGTGCCGAAACCGTGAAAACTACGTAGTTTGCCCGGTTTACTATTGATTACCCGTGAGGCGAATCTTAACATCCTGGTACGTCGGCCAGCCACCGCGGCCCCTTTTGCAGGTCACCCAACCCCCGATCCTTTGTAGGGTCTCCAACCCACTTCGTCGCAGCCTCGAGGCTGCTCCGTCGGGGCGTCGGGGTGCGTGATCCGGGGCCGGGTTGTCCGTTCGCGTTCGGCACGATAGGGCACAGTCCGACACCTGGAACGAGAGGAAGAGTTCGATGTACACGATGGTCATGATGATGGCGATGTCCGGCTCCGCGGACACCACCGGCTTCGGCCACAAGATGCGCGGCGGCTGCGACGGTATGAGCTGCCACGGCGCGGCTGTGGTCGCCTCGGGCTGCACCGGCTGCACCGGCGTGGCCCCGGCCGTCGTCGTCGCCCCGGCCGGCTGCACGGGCCGTTGCAGCTCGTCGAGCCGTAGCAGCTCATCGAGCCGCCGCAGCCCGTGCAGCCGGCCGGCGCGACGACGACGGCGGGGGCCGCCCCGTAGCAGCCGGTGCAGCCCGAGGCGACGACGGCCGCGCCGTGGCAGCTCATGCCGTCACAGCCGCCGCGCGACTTGTGGCCGAAGCCCGTGGCGTCCGCGGAGCCGGACATCGCCATCATCATGACCATCGTGTACATCGAACTCTTCCTCTCGTTCCAGGTGTCGGACTGTGCCCTATCGTGCCGAACGCGAACGGCCAGCCCGGCCCCGGCTCACGCACCCCGACGCCCCGACGGCGCAGCCCCGAGGCCGCGACGGTGTGGGTACTCGAACCCTGGGGGTTTCGTGGGGGTTGTGACCTGCAAAAAGGGGCCGCGGTG
>JANXTD010000583.1 GCA_025352585.1 Fimbriiglobus sp. | reverse complement strand
GCTTAAACTTCTTGGCCGTGCTGTCCGAAGTCATGTAACGGATGTTGCCGAAGACTTTGCGCTCCGGCGGCCACGGCCGGTCGAAGAGGCCGAAGCTCCACAACACCCCGGTGTAACTGTTAGAGTCGCGGCCGTCAATCGCGTACTTGTTGTTCAGGTGCTCCAGGACCCTGTACGCATCTTCAGGGGTGGCCGACCACTCCAGCACTTTCTTGGCCCACAACATGCGCAGGTAATTGTGGATGCGGCCGGTGACGACGAGTTCCTTTTGCGCCGCGTTCCACAACTCGTCGTGCGTCTTGGCCGACTCGAATTCGGCGAGAGTGTAGGTGTGCGTCCGGGCGTCCGGTGTGTGCTTGTCGAGCGACGCCATCGCCCACTCCGGCAGCGTCCCGCGCAACGTGCCGGCCTTCGGTAGCGGCGAGAAGTCGAAGCTCTCGAAGTTGAACGACGGCGGCGACCCGTCGTCGGGCTTGCGGCTCACGGTGCCCTGAGTTTTAAGACCGCGCTGCGTCATAAAATGCCACTGGTAGCCCACGTCGCGCCAGGTGATCGCCTCGTCCAAGAAGCCGTTGACGTTCTCGTCGCGGCAAAAGAAGTCGTCCTTGTTGCGGGTCTTGAGGTTCAACTGCTCGACCGTCCACCCCGGCACCTTGGCGAACGCCGCCTCGCACAAGTCTTGAATGCCGATGTGCCCGTAGTGCAGGTGCGCACTCAGGCCGCTCGCGGAGTTCTTCTCGGGGTCGTCGGGCCGGTTGCGCTCGGTCGTGTAGCGGCCGAGTTTGATCTTGAGGAACAGGCCCATAATCGACAGCCCGGCGACGCGGCCGCCCTGGACGTGCCGCAGTGCCGGGACGCTCTGGTCGATCGGCAACGACTCGACGAAGCCGGTGAGGTCGTCGGGCGTCGTCCAGGTCTCGAACGGCGGCGTGAGGTTTTCGTGGGGCAGGGCGGCGAAGTCGGGCGCGGGGTCGGCCTTGTTCAGCCACGCCTCGGCGAAGAGCTTGTGCATCTTAGGCCGCAGGTGCGCCGCAGCCTTGGTGGGCGGCCCCAGTTTCGAGAGCGGCACGACGCCGTTGTTGTCGATGGCGTGGACGGCGACCTTGACCGCCGCCGCGACCGCCTGAATCTGCGCCGGGACGATGAACTGCGGGTAGTCGTCGGTAACCAGCAGGCACGCCTTCGCGCACAGCGACTTCACCAGGCCGCGGCCGGGGTTCTCGGGCGTCTCGACGAACGGCCAGTAGGTCGCCCCACGCCGCGCGGCCTCGGCGAAGTTGTCGCGCATCCCTTCGAGGATGAACTGGTGGAAGCGGGCCGACGCCCAGGGGTACGACAGCTTCAAGCCCTCGTAAATCACCAGCGGCTTGCCGAGTTCCCTCGCGGCGTTCATCGCGTAGTCGAGGGCGTGGTTGCACGCCAACCGGCGCGACATTTGCGCCCAGTAGACGACGTACTGGCCGCGCGAATTGACCGGGGCGTCGTTGGCCCGGCGGACGCGGGCGTCGTTGAAGGTCGGTTCGGCGTGGGTCATCCGGCGATCCTGTTCGGCGGCGGGGGCGGTGCCCTATGATAGTCCCCATGACGCCGACGCTGCCCACCCCGATCCTCACCGCGACCGCCGTGGAGAAGCGTTACCGCGGCACGCCCGCGCTGCGTGGCGTGACCCTCGAAATCGCGACCGGTGAACTCTTCGGCCTGCTCGGCCCCAACGGCGCGGGCAAGACGACGCTGCTGTCGATCCTCGCCGGCCTGCTCGACGCCGACGCGGGATCTGTCACGCTCTTCGGCACGCCGTTCACGAGCCGCGACGCGGCGGCCCGCCGGGGGGTCGGCCTGGCGACTCAAGACCTCGCGGTTTACCCCGAACTGACCGCCCGCGAGAACCTGCTGTTCTTCGGCCGCCTCTACGGCCTCGGCGGAACCGCGTTAAAACAGCGCGCCGACGAGATGCTCGCCCTCGCGGCCCTGACCGACCGGGCGAATCACCGCGTCGGCACGTTTTCCGGCGGCATGAAGCGTCGGCTGAACCTGGCCGTCGCCCTGGTCCACGGCCCGCGGCTGCTGATCCTCGACGAGCCGACGACCGGCGTCGATCCGCAGTCGCGCAACCACATTTTCGAGCAGGTCCGCCGGCTCAACGCCGCGGGGCTGACGGTCATTTACACCAGCCACTCGATGGAGGAGGTCCAGGCGCTCTGCCCGCGGCTGGCGATCCTCGACCACGGCCGCGTCATCGCCTGCGACACGGTCGCGAACCTGCTGCGCCGCCTGCCGACGACTGGACGGATCACGACGGGTCAAGCCGTCCCGCAAACGTTGCCGGGTGTCACCGCACTGCGCCGGACGGATTCGGGCGTCGAGCTGGACGCCCCCGACGGGCCGACCCTGTTCGCGGCGCTGCGGCACTGGCCCGGCCTCGAGATGGCGGCGCTCGACGTGGTGCCGCCGACGCTGGAGCGGGTGTTCCTCCAGTTGACCGGCCCTGCTCTGCGAGACTGACCCGATGCCGACACTCACGATTGCGCTCAAGGACCTGCGGCTGCTACTACGCGACCCGCGCTCGGCGGTCATCCTCGTGGTGATGCCGCTGGTCGTGACGCTGATCCTGGGGCTGACCCTCGGCCGCGTGTTCACCGACAAGCCCGACTCGAAAATCCGCATCTCCGTCGTGGTCGAAGACGAGGGCCTCGGCGACGAGCCGCGGGCCTTCCCCGACCGGCCGTGGAGCAAAATCCTGCTCGACGACCTCGCCGACACGGCCAACATCCGCGTCGAGGAGATCGCCACGCGCGAGCAGGCGGCCCGGCTGGTCGCGCGCGGCGACCGCTCCGCCGTGGTCGTGCTGGGCAAGGACTTCAGCCGGCGGGCGCAGCGGTGCTCGTTCGTCGGCGGGGAATTCAAGCGCGACCCCATCAACCCGCTGTTCCGCGACGGCGTCAAGGCCGACGAGTTGGGCGTCGAGTTCCTGACCAACCCGACGCAGCCGGTGGGGGCGTCGGTGATCCAGCAGGTCGTGCAGGTGTCGCTGCTGCGCGTGGTGATCCCGTGGATGATCGGCCAGGCCTTTGACCTGATCGGCACCGACCGCTTCATGGGCAAGATGGAGGAGAAGATTCCGGCGCTCGGCATCGCCTACCGCGTGCCGGGGTTCTCGAAGTCGCGGCTGGGCGAGGGCATCCGCGGCGGCATCGGCGACTTCTTCTCGGAGTACGACTTCAACGCCAAGACCTGGTCGGGCCTCACCGAGTCGAAGCGGCAGTACCAAGGCCACGGCGCGCTCGCCGGCTTCGGCGCGGTGCCTCTGAAGGCCGTCGCCGTCAAGGTGCCGGTCGCCGCCGGGCCGAAGCGCAACGAGAACCGCACGGTCTACGCCGACCCCCGCGACGTGCAGTACCAGATGCTAGTCCCCGGCACGACGGTGACCTTCGCCTTCTTCCTGCTGCTCACCGTCGGCTGGCTATTCGTCGCCGAGCGCCGCCACGGCACGCTGGTGCGCCTGCGGCTCGCCCCGATATCACGCACGCAAATTATTCTCGGGAAGGCGTTGCCGTGCCTGGCGGTGTCATTGGTTCAGGGCTTCTTCCTGCTGGCGTGCGGCAAGCTGGTCTTCGGCATGACCTTCGGCCCCCGCCCCGAGTTATTGATCCCCGTGGTCGTCTCGACGAGCGTCGCCGCCGTCGGCCTGTCGATGCTCGTCGCGGGTTTGGCGCGCACCGAGACGCAAGTCGCCGTCTACGGCACGCTGTTGGTGATCGTGCTCGCCGGCGTGAGCGGGTCGCTACTGCCGCGGGAATTGTTGCCGGAGAACCTGCGGCAACTGAGCCTGCTGACGCCGCACGCCTGGGCGCTCGACGCCTACTCGCAACTGCTGAACCCCGACGTGGCGACGCCGCAGGTCGATCGCGTGCTGACCGCCTGCGGCGTGTTGTGCCTGTACGGCCTGGTCTGCCTGGTCGTGAGCCGCCTGGTGGCGAAGCTGGATTGAGGAAAACAATTTTACCGCGGAGACGCAGAGTCGCGGAGAAAACCAAA
>JANXTD010000857.1 GCA_025352585.1 Fimbriiglobus sp. | reverse complement strand
GAAGCCGGTCTTGGTCGTGACGCCGACGAAGTCGCCGCTCAGCCCGAGGTCGGCGAGCAAGGCTTGCGTGTTCAGGTCGGAGAGCAGCACGACGTGGTAGTGCTTGTCCCAGGTGACGCCGCCGAGTTGCCACGCCGACGCCAGGCCGCCGAGTTGCGGGGCCGCCTCGAAGACGGTGACGCTGTCGCCACTCGCGCGCAGCTTGCGGGCGAGTTCCAGCCCGAGCATGCCGCCGCCGAGGATCGCCGTGTTAGCCAAGGTGTAGCTCCTCGACGCGGCCGGCGGCGAACTCGTACTGCCGGCCGCACGCCGCGCACTTGAGCTTCTGGTACCCCGGCGGTTGGCCCGGCGCGAACCGCACGATCACCTGCCCGCAACGGCAGACTGAACCGACTTGCACGGCCGGTTGGCCGAAGACCAGCGCGAAGTCGGGCACCGACTTCGTGACCAGCGACCCCATGCCGACCATCGCGAACCGGCCGACCGTCAGGTCGCAACCGACCGTACAGTTGGCCCCGATGGTCGCGCCTTCTCGCACTAGCGTGCGCAGGGTCGATTCGTCGGGTTCGCTGGGCCGCAACTGCTTCAAGTCGGGCGTCGTGGCGCGGGGGAAGCGGTCGTTGGTGAAGACCGTCCCGGCCGACACCATCACCCCGTCTTCGAGCGTCACGGCGGCGCAGATTGAGACGTGGCCGTTGATCTTGCAGCGGTGGCCGACGCGCACCCCGTAGGCGACGTAACTCTTCTCGCCGACGATGCACTCGTCGCCGAAGGTTGCCCCGTGGCGAATGTGGACGCTGTCCCAGACGCTCGTGCCCGCGCCGAGCGTGACGCCCTCCTCGACGATCGCCGTCGGGTGGACGCGGACGTTAGCCGGCATGCGACGCCTCCCGCTCCTTGCGCGACCCCGGCGGCGGCGTGCGGGTCAGGTCGGGGGCGCGCAGCCCGACGCCGGTCCAGGGGCTTTCGCGCAAGCTGCGGTAGGCCGCCTCGATCACGTCTACTGAGGCGATGGCGTCCTCCCAGGTAATCAGCAGTTGCTCCTCGCCGCGGATGGCGCGGGCGAAGTTGTCGATCTCGGAGCGGAACGCCTGCAGCTTGTGGTAGCCCTTGCCGAACACGACCCAGTCGCGGCTGTTCGCCTGGCGGTACTTCGACTCCTTCCAGCCGACGAGTACGGTGCCGTGCGAGCCGTGGATGTTGAGGTACCAGTCGAGTTCCTTGTTGATGCTCCACGACAGGTCGACGCTGCCCATCACGCCGGCGGCGCTGCGCACAAAGATGCGGGCGGTGTCCTCGACGCTCAGGCCCTGCGTCCGCTTGCCCTCGACGCAATGCACCTCGGCGAGCGGCCCCAGGAAGTAGCGCATCAGATCGACGGAGTGCGTGCCGTTGTCGATCAGCACCCCGCCGCCGGACACCGACGGGTTGGCGTTCCAGCGGCCGGACATGTCGACGCGGGCCGTGAAGGCGTTCTCGAACAGGATGATCTCGCCGAGGATGCCCGAAGTCACGATGCTTTTGGCCTTGACCACGTCCTCGACGTAGCGGAACTTCGACGCCATCGTCAGCAAGACACCCGCCTGGCGGGCCTCGTCGGTCATGCGGCGGGCACTCGCCGGGGTCAGCGTGAACGGCTTCTCGCAGAGCACATGCACGCCGCGCCGCAGGAACAGCGTGGCGATTTCTTCGTGGGTGTCCGGCGGCGTGCAGATGAGCACGGCATCGACCGCCGGGCCCTCAGCGCAGAGGGCGGCGGCGAGGGCGTCGGGCGTGACGAACGCGGCACACGCGAAGCGGTCGGCCATCGCCTTGGCGGCGTCGGCCCGCACGTCGCACACGGCGACGAGCTGGGCGTTCGGGTTGGCCTCGAAGGCCTGGGCGTAGCTCTGGGCGATGCCGCCGGTGCCGATGAGGGCGAACTTGACAGGCTTGTTCACGCGACACCCCCTTCCACAGTTTGGGCGACCGTCACTCGGGTTTCACTCAGTTGCTCGGCGGCGACGCGCACGGCGTTCGCCAGGTACTCGACGTGGGCCGGCGTGTAGCGCTCGTTCCACGGCAGCACCAGCACGCGGTCGAGGTACTCGAACGTGCCGGGGAAGCGGGCGGCGTCGTAATCGACCGCCTCGGGCCGGGCCAGCGTGAACGGCCAGCGACTGCGGCCGAACGTCTGCTGGTCGCGGATCACCGCGCACCGGAAGGCCGGCTTGACGATGTAACGCGGGGCCGAGGCGACGCTGACGGCTTTGAGCAGCCCGGCGAGCGCCGGCGGGCCGCCGGGGATGACCGCGGGGTCGATCAGCAGCGGGTACTTCCAGTAGACGTGCGTGCTGTTGTGCCCCGCCTTCGGCACACTCACGCCGGGGACGCCGGCGAGCAGTTCGTCCATCAGCGTGGCCATCTCGGCGCGGGCCGCGACGACGCCGGCGAGCTTGCCCATCTGGGCGTTGGCGACGGCCGCTTGCAGTTCGGTATAGCGGTAGTTGAGTGCGAGGAAGTAGTGGTCGGCGTTGGCGTCGCCGTAGCCCCACGCCTTGTTGGCGAAGAGGTAGACCCGGCGGGCGAGCGCCGCGTCGTTGCTCACGACCAGGCCGCCCTCGCCGGTGGTCACGTGCTTGCCCTGCTGCAGGCTGAAGCAGCCGAGG
>JANXTD010000856.1 GCA_025352585.1 Fimbriiglobus sp. | reverse complement strand
ACGCTCGAATTGCTGACGAAGATCTCCAGTCGCTTACGCTCTTGGCTCGCCTCAAACACCGCGTGTTCACGGAGTTTTAGCGATGCTCACCGCCCACGACCGCCAGCACCGCCGCGACTTCCTGCGCCTCGCCGGGGCCGGCGGACTCGCGTACCTCACGCCGCTGGGGACGCTGCTGGCGCGGCAAGCCGAGAAGACGCGCGGCGTGCCGACCTCGGTCATCGTGCTGTGGATGAACGGCGGCCCCAGCCAGCTCGAGACGTGGGACCCCAAGCCCGGCACGCGCATCGCCGCCGGCACCGGGGCGATTAACACGGCCGTCAAGGGCGTGCAACTCGCGCCGGGGTTGGAGCGCGTCGCCGAGGAGATGGGGTCGGTCGCGCTGATCCGCTCGATGACGAGCAAGGAGGGCGACCACGAACGCGGCACGTACACGCTCAAGACCGGCTTCCGGCCCGACCCGACGGTGGTCCACCCGTCGATCGGCGCGGTGCTCTGCCACCAACTGCCGGCGGCCGGCGTCGAGATCCCGCGGCACGTCAGCATCCTGCCGGGCCAGTGGCCGACGCGCGGCGGCTACCTCGGCGACGAGTTCAACGCCTTCCGCACCGGCGACCCGGCCGGCCCCGTCCCCGACACGCGCTCGTTCCTGACGCCCGGCCGTGACGCCGCGCGGCTACGCGACCTCGACGTGCTCGAAGCCGGCTTCCGCGCCGGCCGCGAGCGCCAGGCGGCGGCGACCCGGCACGCCGAGACGGTGCGGGCCGCGCGCGCGATGATGTCGTCGGAGCAACTGGCCGCGTTCGACGTGTCACGCGAGCCGCTGGCCCTGCGCCGCGAGTACGGCGACACGGCGTTCGGCCGCGGCTGCCTGGCGGCTCGGCGGCTCACCGAGGTCGGCGTGCGCTGCGTCGAGGTGACGCTGTCCGGCTGGGACACCCACGCCAACAACCACGCCGGCGTCGCGTCGCAGTTAAAGATTCTCGACCCGGCCATGAGTGCTTTGTTGAAGGACTTGCGGCAACGCGGCTTGCTCGACAAGACGATCGTCGTGTGCGCCGGCGAGTTCGGCCGCACGCCGCAGGTGAATGCCGCGTTCGGCCGCGACCACTGGCCGCACAGCTTCACGGTCGCCCTGGCCGGCGGCCCGGTTGTTGGCGGCACGGTCATCGGCGAGAGCGACCCGGAGGGCGGCGAGAAGGCGAAGTCGCCGGTGACCGTCGGTGATTTGCACGCGACGATCCTGCACGCCTGCGGGGTCGAGTTCGCCAAGGTCCAGCAGACCGCGACCGGCCGCACGGTGCCGCTGGCCGAGGGGAAAGTCGTCGCGGGGCTGCTGGGTTAAGAAACTCCTCAAGCAAATTTGCCGCGGAGACGCAGAGGCGCGGAGAAGACCAAAGCCGAGGTGAGCAAAAACCGGAGTTCGGTTCTCCTCGGCGACTTGGCGTCTTTGCGGGAGGTCGGTTTCGGTTTTTAGCACGGTTTCGTGCCTTTCTCGGTATCGGCCTTTCTCCGCGCCACTGCGTCTCCGCGGCAAAATTCTGATCCGATCGCCGGCGTTACGCCCCCTCGCGGGTCGCCGGGCTGGTGCTGCCGGGGCCGGGGGGTAGGTTGTACACGACGTGCGGGAAGTGGTCGGCGATGTAGCGGATCACCCGCTTCGCGCTCAAAATCCCCACTGGCCGCTGCCCGGCGTCGATGACCGGCAGGTGCCGGTAGCCGCCGTCCTGCATCCGGCGGATCGCCTGGCGGATCGGCTCCTGCAAGCCGACCGCGACGGGGTCGGCCGTCATCACCCGGCGCAAGGGCGTGGCCAGCGGCAGCCCGGCGGCCAGCACCCGCGTCAGCAGGTCACGTTCCGTGAAGATGCCGACGAGCCGCCCGGCGTCGGTCACGAGCAGGCACCCCACCCGGAACTCGCGCAGCATGGCCACGGCGTCGGCCACCGGGCAGGTCGCGCGGATCTGCCGCGGCGCGGTCGGCTCGAGCCGGGCGACACTCTCGACCGTGAGGTTGCGGGACAGTTGCATCGGCGCGGGCCGCTCCGTCGGGCGGGGCCGGCCCCCGGCCGGTCGGGCCATTGTGGGCGGGGCCACGCCGCGGGCAACCCCCCGCCCCGCGCGTAAGATACCGTCGCCCGCCGCCCCCGCGCTGACCTGGGACTCCGATGCCGCCGCCCGAGCGTATCTTGCCGATCCTGCGCCGCGCCGCGACCCTGGCCCGCGCCACCCCCGGCCGGTCGGGGTTCCTGGTGCGCCTCCAGGACTGCGCCGAAGTCCTCGTCGCGGGGGACCTGCACGGCCACGTCGCCAACTTCCAGGCGGTCCACAAGGCGGCCGACCTGGCGCGGCACCCGGCCCGCCACCTCGTACTTCAAGAGGTCGTCCACGGGCCGTTCCGCTACCCCAACGGCGGCGACAAGTCGCACCAGCTGCTCGACCTGTACGCGGCGCTGAAGTGCCAGTTCCCCGCGCGGGTCCACCTGCTGCCGGGCAACCACGAACTCGCGCAGTGGACCGACCGGCCCATCGGCAAGGGCGACGCCTCGCAGAACGACGTCTTCCGCCAGGGCGTCAACGAGGCGTACGGCGCGGCCGGCCCGGAGGTCTACGCCGCGTACATGGAACTGATCGCGAGCCTGCCGGTGGCGTTGCGGACGCCCAACGCCGTGTTCCTGTCGCACAGCCTGCCGTCGGCCCGGCAACTCGCCACCTTCGACGCCCGCCGGCTCGAAGCCGACACCCTCGAACCGGCGGAGTACCTGCCCGGCGGCCTGGTCTATGGCATCGTCTGGGGCCGTGACACCGCCCCGCGTACCGTCGATGACTATTTGCGCAAGGTGGACGCCGACTTCCTGGTGAGCGGCCACATCCCGACCGACGCCGGCTTCAGCGTGCCGAACCACCGGCAGCTCATTGTCGATTGCGCCGAGTCGCCGGCGGCGTACGCGCTGTTCCCCGCCGACCGCAAGCTCGCGCTCGCCGACCTCGTGGCCGGCGTGGTGGTGATCGGGGCAGCGAAAGGCGAGCCGGGAGCGTGAGCGACCGGAGGGTCAGGCCCGTCGCCTGCGGGGCTTCTTCTTCCGCGGGATGAGCAGCAGGTCGGTCTCGTGGTCCCAAATGACCAGCACGTCGAACGACTCGTAGTCGAGGGCACCTTCGGGCAGGTTGTCCTCGTTGTGGCCCGCGTCGATGTGGAAGTATTGCGCGTAGACCTCGTGGCCCCCGGTGAACTCGTCGGGCAGGCGTTGCCGGCCGGGCGTCTCGGTCGCGTGCTCGGAGCGCGTCAGGCGGGCCACCTCGGCGAGGACGGGGTCCTTGGGCTTGCGGAAGCGGACCGCCTCGACCCGCCGCGCCAGGTCGCGCATGACTTCATCCGGAACGTCCGGGTCTGGGCACAACAGGACGTGCGCGATCGGCCACATCAGGCCCTCGCCCGGCTCGACGTCGATGATCCAGGCCTTCGTGCGCTCGCCGAACTCCTCGATCTCCTCCTCCCAGCCTTGGAGCAGTTTTAACATCCGCCTCGCCCAGGCGACGAACAGCCCGACGGCGACGCACGTCCCGAGGGTCGCCAGCCCGAGGAGGAGCCAAACCCAGCCCGGCATGCGTGCCTCCGACAGAGGGAGTTGCGGGACGCCGTTAACCCTCGGCGTCTTCGGGCTTCGCGCCGTCGAGGTAGCTCCAGCCGCACGCGGGGCAGGCGGTCGCCTCGGCCGGCATCGTCGCGCCGCACGACAGGCAGCGCGGCACGCCGTCGTCCGCCGGGCGGTCGGCCGACGGGTTCGCGAGACTGGGGTTGGCGGCAAGTAAGGCCATCGCCGCGGGCACGTCCGACTCGGGGACTTGTAGCTTGACGCCGCCCGCCGCGCTGACGCCAAGGAACATGTTCGTCACGAACTCCGCGTCGGCGACGAACGCCGTCAAGCCCTCCGCCTCCAGCGCGAACTTCGCCACCTCGGCCTGAACGGGGTGTTCGTAGGTGCAAACCGTCACGAGTTTCGGTTCCATCGGCGTCGCCTCGGGGTTGGTGTGTTCTACGGCTCCGCCGCAGGCGCGGCGACTAGTCCCCCGGCAGCGGCGCGGCGACGCCGCCGTTGACCGTACACAGGTTCGCCAGGAACCGCGCGTCGGTGCGCTGCGTCAAGACGCGCACGCCGTGGTCGGCCATGCCGAAAAGGCCGCCAGCGAGGTGGTTGCCGCCGAACTGGCCGCCGACGCCGACTGGCGGCCGCGCGCCTGGGGAGGTGTCGAAGGTCCGCACCGTCGTCGGGCCGCCTTGGAGCCACGGGCCGAGGTCGGTCGAGACTTCGCCGATGAGGACCGTCTGGCTCAGGCCGTCGGCGACCGCGGCGAACGGCGTCGGGCCGTCGTAGCGGAAGCAGCCGGCGCGGGGGTCGGCGACGTTGTCCGGGCCGAGCGGTAGCGTCGGGGCGTCCACGCCGAGGCCGCCGACGCCGACGTACTGCGTCACCGCCGGCTCGCCGGGATTTGCCGGCGGCGGGGCGGCGTAGCTCACCAGGATGCGCAGCGGCGTCTCGGCGGCGGCCCGGTTCGGCCCGGCGTCCCACGCCTGCGTCAGGTCGAGCCGGCCGTACACCGCCAGCGTGTCTTGCCGCTTCTGGTTGAACGTCGGCAGTAGCGGGGCGACCCAACTCAGCCGGCGTTCGGGCGGCAACTCGGGGCGGAACACGGTCCCGGCGGGGACCGCGGCGGCGACGTTCCGCTCGGCGAAGCGCTCGCGCGGCGTCGGCACGAAGCGCGGGTCGTCCGGGAAGTTGAGACGGCCGGCCTGCGGACCCTTGGCCGGGTCGGTGCCGCCGAGCAACGCGAACTGGCTCAACTCGCGGACGTTGTTCACCGAGTAGACGAGCGCCTGCGCCGCCCGGCTGCGCTGGAGCAGCGTGAGCAGCAGCCCGCCGACGACGAAGCCGCCGAGGAGCAGCAGTAGCACCGTGACCCGCCCGCGCATCGGCCGCCCCCCGCGAAGTTCGCCTTACACTCGGTACGCCGCGGCGGGGGCGATGTTCGCCGACGGGGGCTGGGCGACTAGAATTGTCCCAGTACCTTCTCCCCCTGTCGAGGTTGATCGTGATGAGCCTGCTGCTGCCCCTGGACGAGCGCGACGGCGTGATTTGGGTCAACGGCCGGCTGACCGCCTGGCGCGACGCCAAGGTCCACGTCCTGTCGCACAGCCTCCACTACGGCAACGCCGTGTTCGAGGGCGAGCGCTGCTACGGCGGTAAGGTCTTCAAGCTGCGCGAGCACACCCAACGCCTGCTCGACTCTGCCAAGCTCGTGGCAATGCAGATTCCGTACTCGCTCGAAGAGGTCATGGCCGCGACGGACCTCGTCGTGAAGGAAAACAACCTCGACCTCGGCTACATTCGCACGATCGCCTACCGCGGCGCGGAGGCGATCGGCGTTTCCGCGAAGGGCACGAAGGTCCACCTGGCGGTCGCGGCCTTCGAGTGGCCGGCCTACTACGGCGGGCCGTCGATCGCGCTGCAAACCAGCCGGTGGAAGCGGCCCAGCCCCGAGAGCGCCCCGACCGCGGCGAAGTGCGCGGGCCTGTACGTGATCTGCACGATGGCCCGCGACGAGGCGGTCGCGGCCGGCTACGACGACGCCTTCATGCTCGACTACCGCGGGCAGGTGTCCGAGGCGACGGGGGCCAACCTATTCTTCGTGATGCCCGACGGCGCGCTGCACACCCCCGCCGCCGACTGCTTCCTCAACGGCATCACCCGCCTGTCGGTGATCGACCTGGCCCGCGCCCAAGGCCTCACCGTGATCGAGCGCGCGATCTGGCCGGAGGAGGTGCGGCAAGCTAGGGAGGTCTTCGTGACCGGCACCGCCGTCGAGGTGACGGCGGTGGGCAAGATCGACGCCCAGGAGTACGCCGTCGGCCCCGTGACGAAGGCGCTGCAAGCGGCCTACGCGAAGCTGGTCCGGGCCTAAGCGAATGGCGTTGGGTTTTCGGGCGTGCGGCCTCAAAAACAATTTTGCCGCGGAGACGCAGAGTCGCGGAGAAAACCCAATTCCAGTTTTGGTTTTCTCCGCGACTCTGCTCCTCCGCGGCAAAACGTTTTACCGATTCGCCCCTGCCTAAACCGCCACCGGCTGCAAATCGACCAGCGTCTCGCCCGGTGCCGGCGCGGCCCGGCGGCGCGTCGCCAGCCACGCGAAGCCGCGCGACACGTCGTCCCACAGGCTGTACGCCACCGGCGTGATCAGCAGCGTCAACAGCAGCGACAGCAGTTGCCCGCCGAGGATGACTTTCGCCATGCTCGCCCGCGCGCCGGCTCCGGGGCCTTGGCCGGTCGCGATCGGGATCATCGCGGCCACGAGCATGATCGTCGTCATCAAGATCGGCCGCAAGCGTGCCTCGTTGGCTTTGAGAATCGCAACGTCGCGGGTCAGGCCGCGAGACCGCAAGACGTTGGTGTAATCGACTTGCAGGATGCCGTTCTTCTTGACGATGCCGAAGAGCATGAACAGGCCGATCATTGCGTACACGTCCAGCGGCGTTCGCAGCAGCAACAGCGATAGCAGCGCGAACGGCAACGTCAACGGCACGGCGGCGAGGATCGTGATCGGGTGGACGAGGCTTTCAAACTGCGCGGCCAGGATCATGTACATGAAAAGGAAGGCCAGGAAGAAGGCGAGCGCGAAGTTCGAGTTCGAGTCCTTCATGAGCTTGGCCTCGCCCAGGAACTCGTAGCGGTAGCCGGCCGGCAGGTCGAGTTCGTCGATGTACCCGGCGACGACCGGCAGCACCTTGCCGAGCACCGCGCCCTCGGTGAGGTTGCCCTGCACGGCGACGAAGCGCTGGCGGTTGAAGCGCTCGATCACCGCCGGGGAGCGCTCGCCCGAGATCGCCGCGACGTTGCGCAACTCGACGAGCTGGCCGCCGGCCGCGGGTACCGTCAGCGACTTGATCGCCTCGGGCCGGTCGCGGCTCGGCAGCGCCGCCCGCAGCCACACGTCGTACTGGTCGGCCCCCTCCTTGAACTTGCCCACCGGTTCGCCGCCGACGAGCACGCCGAGGGTGGACGCGATCGACTGCACGCTCACGTCGAGGTCGCCGGCCTTACGCCGGTCGATGGCCACTTGCAGTTCGGGGTTACGCTCCTTGAGCGTCGTGTCCACGTCGGCGAAACTGCCGGCCGCGGCCATGCGCCGCTTGAGCGCGTCGGCCGCCTTTTCGAGGACGACCGTGTCCGGTCCCGTCAGGCAGACTTCGAGCTGCACGTTCTTGAACGCGCTGCTGCTGAACAGCTTGACCTCCTGCACCGACGCCCGCAAGTCGGGGTAGCGTAACATGACGTTTCTCGCGTCCTGCATGGCGTCGCGCTGGCCGAACTTGCGTTCGCGCAGGTCGACCATCTTGCAGTAGAACAGCACGCGGGTCACGTCGCCCTGGCCCTTGGCGGCGCGGCCGTTGGTCTCGCCGATCGTGGTGAAGACGTTGGTCACGCCGCGGACCTTTTGGAGCTGCGCCGCGATGTCGAGGCACAGCCGGTCGGCGTCGCCCAGGGCGGTCCCGGCCGGCAGGGTCAGGGCCACCTCGAACTCGCTCTGGTCGTCCTTCGGCACGAAGTCGGTGCCGACGATCACGAACAGGACCGGCGTCGAGGCGAAGACCAGAACCCCCGCCAGCACGACCACCGCGCGGTGCCAGCCGGCGCGGCCGCCGAGGCACCAGCGCAGCACGGCGACGTAGCGCCGCGTCAGCCAGGCCCAGAAGCCGCGCTGCGCCGCCGCGTGCCCACCCTTGGGGGCGCGGAGGAAGCGGGCGCAGAGCATCGGCGTCAGCGTAAAGCTCACGACCATCGACAGGATGATGGCGAAGCCGACGACGAAGCCGAAGCTGTTGAAGAAGCGGCCGACCTGCCCCGACATAAAAGCAATCGGCGCGAAGATCACGGCGAGGGACATCGTCGTGGCCAGCACCGCCAGGGCGATTTCCCGCGTCCCCTCGACGGCGGCGTCCCACGGCGTCTTGCCGTACTCCTCCATGTGCCGGAAGACGTTTTCGAGTACCACCACGGCGTCATCGATGACGATGCCGACGGCCAGGATCAACCCGAGGAGCGTCATGTTGTTGAGCGAGAAGCCCATCACGTCCATGAAGGCGAAGGTGCCGATAATGGAAGTCGGCACGGCCAGCGCGGCAATCACCGTGGTTCGCCAGTCGCGGATGAACAGCAACAGCACGGCACTCACCAGGACCGCCGCGAGCATCAGGTGGAACTTGACTTCCTCAATGGACCCCTTGATGAATTTCGACTGGTCGCGGATCACCTCGATGCGGATGTCTTGCGGGAGCGTCAACTTGATGACTTCGAGCCGGGCCTTGATCGCGTCGGCGACCTTGACGGTGTTGCCGCCGGACTGCTTCTGGACGATCAGGCTGACCGCCACGTCGCCGTCGAGCCGGCTGAGCGTCCGCGGCTCCTCGACGCCGTCCTCGACCCCGCGGCCGGGGCCACTGCCGACCTCCCAGAGCTGAATCGCGTGGCCCTTGCGGTTGACGATCGTCAGGTTCGGGAAGTCCTCGACTTTCGAGACGCGGCCGAGGGTCCGCAAGCCCTCCTCGCGCAAGCCTTGATCGACGCGGCCGCCCGGCAGTTCGAGGTTCTGCGCCCCGAGCGCCTGCCGCACGTTCTCGATGCTCAGCGCCCGGCTGCGCAGCTTCTCGGGATCGACGGTGACGTTGATGGCGCGCTGCTGGCCGCCGGTGAGGATGACCGCGCCGACGCCGTAGACGTTGCCCTCGAGGTCTTCCTTGATGAGCTTCTTGGCGAGTTCGGAAATCTCGCGCACCGACCGCTTGCCCGACACGCCCAGCGTGATCACCGGCGCGGCGTCGAGGTTGAACTTCTCGACCTTGGGGTAGTCGGTGCCGGCCGGGAGTTGGGACGAGATCAGCGTCATCTTGTCGCGGATTTCCTGGGCCGCCTGGTCGCCGTTCTTCTCCAACTTGAAGCCGACGACGACCTCGGTCGCCCCCTCGCGGGTGGTGCTGCGCAGTTCGTCGATGCCCGAGACGGTGTTAACGGCCTCCTCGATCGGCTTGGTGACCGCCGCCTCCATCTCGTCCACACTGGCACCTTTGAGCGTGGTCGTGACGACGACGACGGGGATATCGACGTTGGGGAAGAGTTCGACGCCGAGCCGGGTGTACGAGGCGACGCCGAGGACGAGCGGGGCCATCACGAGCATCAGCGTGAAGACCGGCCGGCGGATACAGATTTCCCAAATCGCCATGCGTCGGTTCCCTGACAGGTGGTGTCACCAGACAGTTTAGGGACGACGGCGTGGCCGGGGCTGGTTGCCACGCTTGGTCCGGGCATTCGGCTCCGCCGCGGGCGACTCTTGTTAGCCCGACGCGCGAGCGAGGGTCGAAGCGGGCCAGGACAAAGTTCACGGCCGTTGACCGTTCGGCCTCCGCACATCAACTTTGTC
>JANXTD010000518.1 GCA_025352585.1 Fimbriiglobus sp. | reverse complement strand
TTCCCGACCTGGTGGCCCGGGCCGACCACCGCCTGGCCCGGCCGGCGGACGGGGCCGCCACCAAGGACGCCGAGGTCACCGCCCGCCGGTGGCTGTTCGTCGACGTGGACCCGGTCCGCCCCAAGGGCGTGTCCGCCACCGACGCCGAGAAGGCCCTCGCCAGGGGGGTCGCGGACGCCGCCCGGGGGCACCTGGCCGGCCTCGGCTGGCCGGCGGGGCTCTTGGCCGACAGCGGCAACGGCTACCACGCGTTCTACCGCGTCGACCTGCCCGCCGACGACGAGGAGCGGCTGGTGGAGCGCGTCTTGAAAGCGCTCGCGGCCAGGTTCGACGTGCCGGGGGCGACGGTCGATCGCGCGGTCTTTAACGCCTCGCGGGTCGTCAAGCTGCCGATGACCTGGGCCCGCAAGGGCGACTCGACCGTGGAGAGGCCGCACCGCCGCGCGACGCTGCTCGAGGTGCCCGACGTGGACTCGCCCGACGGCGTGGGCGTGGTGCCCCGCGAGCTGCTCGAAGGGCTCGCCGCCGAGTGCCCGCCGCCGACGAGTTCGTCGAGGGCCGCCGCCGGCACGGGCAGCGTCACCGCGCCCGGTGTCAACCCCTCGGCGGGCGAGTTCACGTCCCGGCTCGACGTCGGCCGGTGGCTCGCCGACACCGGCGTCGGCTTCCGCCTCAAGGACCTCCCCGACGCCCGCGGCCGCGCCGTCTACGTGCTGGCCGCCTGCCCCTTCAACGCGGAGCACGCCGACCCGGACGCCTGCGTCATGCAGGCCCCCGACGGCCGGCTCAGTGCGAAGTGCCTGCACAGCAGTTGCGCCGGCAACGGCTGGCAGGCGTTCAAGGCGGCGGTCGGCCGGCCCCGCGGGCGGCACTACGACCCCCCGCTGGGGGCGACGCCGTCGAGGAAGTCGAGGCCGGCCCCGGCCCCGGTGGGCGGCCCCCCGGGCGGCGGTGGCGACGACGACCGTCCCGAGGGCGACGACGACCGTGACGACGATGGCCCGCCCGACGACGCCGGCCCGCCCGCGGGCGCCGCCCCGGCGTGCGTGCTCATCGACCCCAACGCCCGCACCGTCGCCGCCTCCCTCGCCGACCTCACGGCGATCCTCGCCGCCACCGGCCTCTTCTACCGCCGCGCCGGCCAGCTCGTCGAGCTCACCCCCGGCACCATCCGCCCGGTCCTCACCCCCGCACAGCTCGCCGGGGCCCTCAACGCCCACGCCGAGTGCCGCGTCGCCACCGCCCACGCCGACCAGTACCGCCCGCTGCCCCGCGCGTACGCCGAGACCTGGCTCAACTGCCCGGCCGCGACCGGCCCCCTGCCCGAGGTCACCCTGTACACACGCAACCCCGTCTTCGCCCCCGACGACCGCCTCCTGCCGCCCGGCCACGACCCCGCCACGGGAATCTACTACGACGGCCCCGCCGTCGCGCCGCTCGCGGGGACCCGGCACCTCGACGCGCTGCTGGCCGACTTCTGCTTCCGCTCGCCGGCCGACCGGGCCAACTACCTCGGCCTGCTGGTCACCGCCGTGCTCATGCCCCGCTTCGTCGGCTCGAAGCCCCTGGCCCTCTTCCACGGCAACCAACCCGGCCTCGGCAAGACCGTGCTCGCGCAGGTCCTCGCGATCCTGCGCGACGGCAAGCCGACCCGCACGCTCTCGTACAACCCCAACGACGAGGAGTTCGAGAAGGCGCTGGGGGCCAAGGTCAAGGCCGGCCTGACGACCATCGTCATCGACAACGCCAAGGCCGACGGCCGCCGCGGCGGGGGCGGCGGCATCGACTCGGCGTGCCTGGAGCGGTGCGTCACCGACGAGGTGCTCTCGTTCCGCCTGCTGGGCGCGTCGGAGGAGATCCGCGCGGAGAACTCGCACCTGTTCTGCGTGACGGCCAACGCCCCGGTGGTCAGCCGCGACCTGCTCACCCGGTCGCTGGTCATCCGACTGCACCACGACGGCGACCCGGCGAAGCGCGCCTTCACCTGCGACGACCCCGAGGGGTACGCGCTCGAGAACCGGCGTGAACTCCTGGGCGAGCTCGTCGGGATGGTGACCGCGTGGCTGGCGGCGGGCA